>RFIQ01000457.1 GCA_003695565.1 Planctomycetota bacterium
GTGCTAATCCTCAGCCACGTTGCCGCGTATCACGGTGGTAACCTGAGAATCACCATCCAGGTCGGTGGTCACCGTTACCGTGCGGCGAAAGGCGCCGGGTTGCCCGCCGGCGCGGAATGCGAATCGAATCACGTGGGCTTTGCGCTGACCTTCCGGAGTTTCGAATTCAAACCGAGGGTCATCGCACGATACCTGTTTGATCCGGAAAGGCTCGTTCCCCTTGATGAACAAACTCTTGGTTAGTTCGGCATTCAATGGAACGGTGCCGAGTTCAACCGATTGGGGCATCACCAACGGTGGCACCACCACGCCCCGAACGGGAAGGGTTACCAGGTTGTAACCGGTTTCGTTGGTTACCAGCACGATCTGGTCATTGATGGCTCCGGCCGGTGCGGTGTCCTTCAACCGAACACGCATGACGTACACCGTTCGTCCCGCTGGATCCGACTGACGTTCCAAACGGACTCCCAAGTGCTCGTTGGCGCTCCGAACATCCTCGATTTTCCAGTTCCCGGTTCCGGCATGGGAAATGCGCAGTTGCGTCATCGCCTCCGTGCCCAAAGGCACCTCTCCAAAATCGATTTCACCCGGTTCGGTGACGATGTCCGAACGAATGGTGCCCCGGACGAGGAGTTGCAGTTCTCCGTAGTACGGTTTGTCGAACACGACGGTGACCACGGCCGATCGCGGGCCGACAAACGATCGGGTGTTGAATTTGCAGAGGATCGCTCCCTTCTCGTAGGTCTTCAGCAGGGCTTTCTCGATGATCGGCTCGGTGCATCCACAACTCGACCGAACCGCCGCGATGTGGACGTCCTCCTGATACTTGTTGGTCAACACGAAGGCGTACGAGGCATTGGCTCCGCGGGGCACGACTCCGAAATCATGGCTGGTTGTCTCGAACATTTCGGCTACCCACGACTGCGCGGCGGCCTTCGGCGCCGGCGCGAGAGCGACCAGAAGGAGCATCACCCCCAACCCGGAAATCGACCGGAACGCCGTCGAGCGTACGTATTGAGCCAACCGTAGATTGTGGGGTGACACCTTCTGCTTCTCCGTTGTCTGGCGGGGATCGCTCGTACTGGCGCGTGCAATCACCAACCTCGGCCAGGTTCCATCACGGCCCTTGTGATGGCGGGTTACCCGGCGCAGCGCGCCCAGTCGGTAGGTTATGCCAGAAGCCAAAGCGGCTCAAGGGCGACTTGGCAAAATAGGCTGATTGGGAGCGGCGGCTCCCCGTGCGGTGCATCCCCCGCCGGGCTCATTTGACCTCGGTAGCGGTAATCTGGTAGATGGCGTAATGTTCGTCGCTGTCGGGATAGAGAAACTCTTTGATCTCGAACTTGCCTTTGACAGTCACCGGCCGCGTGGTGAAGGTAGCAGTCTTTCCTTTGGCCATCCGGACGATCACGCAGTCATACAGCGCGGCGCCAGGGCCGAAGCAGCACTCCATGTTGTCACGCACCAAGACGAATTCTTCGATGCCCGTTTGCCGAAATACGCTGGTGGGCAAAATATAGCCCTTCAGTTCCACGGTCTTCTTGTGCAGCGATTCGATTTTATCGGTGAGCAGCTTACGGTCGAACTTGCCCCCCTTCTCCAAGTCGAATTTCAGGTCGTCGAAAGTGATGATCCCCTTGGCAAATGCCGATGCGCGACTGGACCGATCTTCGACTTGAACTCGGCTCGCCTGCGCCGCAACGACCCTAGGCAGCAGAGCGATCATCAGCATGGCCGCTGGGATCACCGTAGCCTGCCGCGTGCTCGAGCGTCCCAGAATGACCGACGGACCAGATCGTTGGATGCACATGGATTCGGTGTTCCGATTGGTGAGGGACTCGTTGGCGAATAGCCGGAATCGCCTGCTGGCCGCAGCGTGGGGCTGGGTAGGTCAGCCAACCGGCTGAGCCAGGACCACTCCGGGGTTGGATTCCTGCTACCCCATAGTGTACCGCAAGCAGCGTGTGGCAGGTTGAGAGGAATTGGTGGGCCCTTCGCCGGACTACTTGATGATATCGGCCCGCAGTTGGTAGTAGACGCCGGTCAAGCCCTCGACCGGTTTGACGTTCCGGTTGACGTGCAGAGTCCCTGCCAAACGCTGCTTGCGGAACGACTTGGTGGCATATTGTTCGCCGGTCAGCGTCACTTCGATCATGTGGGTCAATGGCGGTTGCTTGCCGAAGCAGCAGGTGCCCAAGTCTGGAACGATGACGAATTTGCGAGATTGCAAAGCATCCATCGAGTTGGGGTGAATGTACCCTTTGATGAACACCTTTTGACCGTCCAATTCCAGAGCTGCCGGAGTGGGTTCGTCAGGCTGGTTGTAACCACTCTTGAGGACTTCGAAGCTGATCCGCGTGTATCCGTCGGGGACCTCGGTCATGTAAACGTACGCATGATAGGGTGGGGCGCCGAGGATCGACAGAAGCGACAGTGCACCCCCCGCCCAAGCGACAGGCCGCCCCAAGAGTTCGTCGGGGTATTTGCGGAATCCGCGCCAAGCGAGGAGGGCAAAGGTCATTCCCATCAGGGAAAAGACCAGCAGTGGAGCCCACGCGAATGCCAGCAACCCGAACAAGCCGAGAATTAACGAGGCAACCGCCGACCGGGAAACGCTCTGGTAGACCTCGACCGACTCGGCTGCCTCGTGGAGCAGTGGTGCATCGGTCTCGGTGAGCGATAACTTGGATTGGCGAACGGTAGCTGAACTGCTCATGGCGTGACGACGCTGATGGATAGAGGTAAGACTTGGGTCTGAACACGAGCACGCAAACGACACATCCGCGGCCAATTCAACCGGGAGGGACCTCAGTGGGACATGCCCGCAGGGCCGGTCCCCAGCTAAGTGGCCGAAACGTCGTGTCCCCAATGCCAACCGGCACAGGAAACGATCCAGGTCGCGGAAAACGGGATGCCATCCGTTCGGCGAACGCGCGTGGTGGCTCAGGATCGTGAGGCGAGCAACGTATAGATCAGTCCCTTGCCGGCTCCACTGATCGCTAACCACATAGCCAACCAAACGGTTACGGCAGCCATTCCCACTACGCTGGTGACAAACCACCGGTTCGGTCCGATTTGCCCCAACGGGGCTGCCGCGGCGGCTGTGCCAGCGGCTGAAGACACGGAGCCTCCAACCGCCAGTGGCTGGGAGGAGACGATTACACGATCGGAAGCGATGTGGCGAATGCGGTCCACCGGCTGTGTGGACGTTCCATCCCCGGCTTTGGGAACTGGAAAATAAGAAGTGGCTCGTTTGTAGGCAGCCGGGTCGAGTTTCTTGAGTTCCTCCAACGCGCTTTCGGCCTCCGGCAAGGGGCAGGCCCGCAAATAGTTGATTACCGGGACCCGCACCCAGCTCGATTTTTCGTCTGCTGACTTGAATAATTCGACCAGGCGATCGATCTGGGACCAGTCCTCCCAACGCGCCAGGTCGGGGATCACCAGGTCCGCCAACTCGGGCCGATCCAGCAGCAGCCGCATCGATTTCAGCACCCGCTCTTTGGAGACCACGCCTCCTTCGGTGCCGTGGAATCGCAGGGCCATGATGGCGGCATAGGTATCGGCGTATCGGCTTTGCGTGTTCTTCAAGAACAGCTCGTCAATCAAGTCGAGTGCCGATTCGCCCTTCAACGTGATGTAACACGCGATCAAGGCATCCAGGCCAGCCCGCTTGTCCGGGTCATCGCTGCGCAACATCGACTCCAGCAACTCCGCGTCTTCGGGTTGGCCGCAGATGCCCAGCATGACGAAGTACAGCCGTTTGCGATCGGCTGGCAAGCTCGTGTCCTGGATCCACTGCAGCAGTCGCTGGCGGTTCATCTTTGGTTTTAGTTGCTTCAGATCGCCGTAGGGTGCCGAGGCGAATTCGTCATAAGCATCCCGAGCCAACATCGAATCCGGGTGCTCCAAGTAGCCCAGATAAAACTCCAGACGCCGAATGGGGTCGTCAGGCAATTTCGTGATCGACTCGATGTACTCGAGCGCCTCACCGGCTACCGGCAACGGGCTGGACCATAGCAGCTTGGGTGGATCCACCCCCATCAGCAAGAAGTGCTGATCGGGCTTGGCTTTTCCGTAGTAGTTGACGATCACCGTTTGACCGGGCTTGATCAACCCCTCGCCCTGAATCACTTTCTCGATTTCGAAGGTCGCCGTCGATTCGGTCTCGGTGCCTGGAACGATTCTGGCGATCGCCACAACGTCGGTGGAGGCCATCTCCTGCCGCAACGTTTGGGATACCGCATTGCAAAATGGACAGGCCGCTTCCACCGTGCGAACCGCGCCTGCGGTCGCCAGCCCCAACACAATGCAAATGGTGAGGATGTCGATTCGAAGTCGCGCGGCAATGGTGTCCATGGGGCGGATGCCTGTACCAGAAATGAAGTGAGAATGTATGGGGGTCATCGAAACGCTCCTGTCCGCCTGGGTGATGGTCCAGCTCTGGGGGCCCTGGTTCGCTGCTAGGGAACCGCTGGTCGGGATGTACCACCCGTACCGTTTGCGCCGGCCGGAGAACCGCATTGCAGGACCCTGATAATTCCAGTTTAGGAAAGTATCCGGGTTTTGGCGGCCGACGGCGAGGGTTTGGACCGAGAGAATTCATGATTCTTGCCGAATTTTCATATTTCGCCGCCATTATTCATCCCCCAGGCCGTACAGGTTTCCCGGCACTTCCGCTTCGATCTCGAGCCCGATGGCAAGGGGCCCGGTGGTCGTGTTCCTGGTCGCGCTGGCACCGTGCCTATCTCGCCATCCCCCGCTCGCCGGCCGTCTCTCCCCTGCTGCTCGGCCCAGGCATGGTCGCGTTCTGGAGGGCTCGCTCGGCACCGCAAGCACGGCGGGGCCAACAGCGGCAGACTGAGTGAAATAGCGCCAGGGAACGCGGTCTGCCCCGTTTTTGGCTTGACAGTTCGCGGGTTGGGACATACCTTGCGACACCGTTTGGACCCGAGAAATGCTACCGGCCCTGCCGAAACCGATCAGGATGCTGATGCCATGTCGCAAGCCGTTTCATGGCTCGCGCATTGCAAGAGGTTTCGAAGTGAAGGCGTTGTAGGGTGGCGAAGTTCACGCTGGGCGTTGGTTTTGTCGGGCGTTTCGTCTGCCGCTGGCTCGTGTCCGAACCGATCATCTTGGGTAACCAGATTTCCCGCGGGGCCCAGATGCGTTTGGCTAGTATGCGGAACAGGTATCCCGCGCTTGTGACGCGCGGTAAACAGCATATTTTTTCTGGCACCTCTTCATTCGAGGCGATAGCTCATGGCAGTCCCAAAGCGAAAGCAGTCCAATTCCAGGACCGGCAAGCGGCGTTCGCATGATCGGTTGAAGCCGCGTCAAACGGCCCATTGCCCCAAGTGTACAACGGTGGTGCCGACGCATTGCGTCTGCCCGAAGTGCGGGTACTACATGGGCCGCGTTGTTACCGAAGCGTCCGACGAAGGCTAGCGCGCGACAGTTCTCTCGCGTTCGTGTGTCTGAGTGGAACGGTTGGTGGGGCGATTCGGCTGGAGCCAGTCGTACCCTGAGAGATCATGCTTTCTGGAATCGGTGGCATCTTGAAAACGGCGCTTTTATTTCCTGGGCAAGGAGCTCAGGCTGTGGGGATGGCGGCCGAGTTGGTGGAGCGCAGCCCAATCGCGCGGGAGTGCTTCGAGCTCGCCAATTCCGTGCTGGGGTTCGATTTGCTGCGGTTGTGTCTCGAGGGGCCGCAGGAGGAGCTGAACCGCACCGATCATGCGCAACCGGCACTTTATGTTCATAGCATGGCCGCGCTGCGCGATCTGGAGGCTCAGCGGCCTGGCTTGTGGGACGACGTGGTCTACGTCGCCGGGTTGAGTTTGGGTGAATACACGGCCGTTGCCGCGGCCGGTGGGATTTCGTTCGAGGATGGTTTGCGATTGGTCCGCGCGCGGGGACAAGCGATGCAAGCTGCCGCCGATCGGGTGGATAGCGGCATGGCCAGCATCCTGGGTTTGGAGCGCCCGGTGGTGGAGGAATTGTGCCAGTCGGTCTCCAGTGACGAAGCGTTCGTCCGTCCGGCCAACTATCTCTGCCCTGGCAATATCGCCGTTTCGGGACACATCGCTGCGCTGGATGCCGTCGAGGGGCCGGCGCAGAGGGCGGGGGCGATGCGCGTGGTTCGCTTGCCCGTTGCCGGTGCATTTCATACTCCCCTGATGCAACCGGCGGTGGCTCAGTTGCAAGCCGCGTTGCAGGGCGTCGCCTTCACGCCGACCCGGGTGCCCGTTGTATCCAATGTGGATGCTCGTCCGCACAGCGATCCAGACGAGATCCGTGGCTTGCTGTCGCGGCAGGTGGTCGAGCCGGTGTTGTGGGAGGATGGCCTGCGCTGGATGCTTTCTCAGGGGGTCGAGCAATCCCTGGAGATCGGGACGGGCCGAGTGCTGGCAGGTCTGCAAAAACGCATCGATCGCAAGACGCCTTGTGAAAGCTACGGATGAGCCGCTATGGCAAGGTAATGCGTGCTGTTTTTCATTGAAAATCACTGAGCTGGAGAGGCTGGGATGTCGGCGAATGAAGATGTCGGTTTGCGTGTGGATTTGACCGGTCAGGTGGCCTTGGTGACCGGCGCTTCGCAGGGGCTTGGTCGAGCCGTAGCGGCCAGGTTGGCCGGTTGCGGCGCGCACGTCGTTTGCCTGGCACGCTCTGCCGACAAGCTGGCGCAGGTCGTGGCTGGAATCACCGATGCCGGCGGGGCAGCCGAGCCGCTGGTGTGCGACGTCGCGGATCGGACCGCGGTCGGACGAGCCCTGGAGCACATCGAATCGCAGCATGGACGCCTGGACATCCTGGTTAACAATGCGGGGATTACACGCGATACGTTGCTGCCCCGCATGACCGATGAGCAATGGGATCAGGTCATTGAAACGAACCTTACCAGTTGCTTCCTGTTCTGCCGCGGAGCATCCCGCATGATGATGTCGGCTCGGTATGGCCGCATCATCAATATGGCCAGCGTCTCTGGCTTGATTGGCAACCCAGGTCAAACGAATTACTCGGCCTCCAAGGCCGGGATGATCGGATTGACCCGCAGTTTGGCCAAGGAACTTGGTAAGCGCAAGGTTACGGTCAATGCTGTGGCGCCCGGTTTCATCGAGAGCGACATGACCGAAGCGCTCGGGGAAGCCATGCTCAAAGAGGTCAAGAAGCGGATTCCAGCGAACCGCCTGGGGGTTCCCGATGATGTGGCCGCGGCTGTGTTGTTCCTGGCCAGCCCGGCGGCCAGCTATATCAACGGTCAAGTTATTACCGTCGACGGTGGAATGACGGCTTGAGAAACCGGCAAGGGGGATCCGTGGATCGCGTGGGCGGGCCGAAACGCAGGAGCGAACTGGTCCTTTCCCCCCGCGTTCCTCGGATTCTTGACGAGTTGGGGCCCGCGTCGGGCTAGCCAGTTTGGCAAAATCTTGATACTTTTGCGTCGATCTAGGCTCGCACCCGCAGGGCGTCCAGCTAAAATCCCCGTTTTCACCATCCAACCTTGGTGATCAATCAAGAACCTTAGTTAGTCCGTGCACGGGACGTATCCATAAAGACACTCTACGCACTTGGGAGCAACTGGTCATGGCATCCATCGAGGAACGCGTCATTGACATCGTGGCGGAGCACCTGTCGATCGACAAAGACAAAATCACTCGCGACAGCCACTTTGTCAACGATTTGGGCGCCGATTCGCTCGACACCGTCGAACTGATTATGGAATTGGAAGACGAGTTCGACGTAAAGATTACGGAAGAGGAAGCAGAGAAGATCCAACGCGTGGGCGAGGCTATCGACTTCATCGAGAAAGCGCAACAGGCCTAAAGCTGTTGTACAGCCAGAGTTCGGGACCGAGCCGGCGGCTTGCGCCCTCAGCGGGTTTGCGCGTCGGATCCGTCTGCAATCCGATCCGATGGCTGGTCGGTCGGTGACTTCCCATCGACGCCAAAAAGTAAAAAAATCCTAACAGAGCACCAGGCTTTGACCAACAACATGAAACGTCGCGTTGTCGTTACTGGCATGGGGGCGGTCACGCCCTTAGGGCAGGAGTTGCCGGAGATCTGGGAATCCGTCCTGCAGGGGCGCAGCGGTATTCATCTCTTGAGCATCATCGAGCCCGATCGCTTTAAAGTCAAAATCGCTGGGGACATCCCCGATTTCGATGCCAGTCAGTATTGCGATTCGCGCGAATTGAAGCGCTTGGACCGGTTCTCTCAGTTTGCCATGGTCGCCTGCGGCAAGGCGTTGGACGACAGTGGCTTGGACCTGGGAGCGGTCGACCCGGATCGCTGCGGCGTCATCGTCGGCTCAGGTATCGGTGGTTTGTCGGAGATCGAACTGCAGGTCGAACGATTGTTGTACAAAGGGGCCGATCGGGTCAGTCCCCTGACGGTCCCCAAGATGATGCTCAATGCCGCCGGCGGCAACATGGCGATTCGATATGGTTTTCGTGGGCCCAATTTCTCGGTTGCAACGGCTTGTGCAAGCGCCACCAACGCGATGGGTAGCGCCCTGCGAGCGATCCAGTACAACGAAGCCGATATTGTGATCAGCGGCGGTTCCGAAGCCGCCGTGACGGCCATGGGCGTCAGCGCGTTTCAGAACATGAAAGCCCTGTCGATGCGGAATGAAGAACCGCATCGTGCCAGCCGTCCCTTCGATGCCGATCGGGACGGTTTTGTCCTGGCCGAAGGCGCCGGCATGCTCGTCTTCGAGGAGCTGGAGCACGCCCGTGCTCGAGGAGCCCGTATCTACGGTGAAGTGTTGGGATTTGGTGCCAGTTGCGATGCGGGCCACATCACCCAACCCGACCCACAGGGCATGGGAGCCTCCCGGGCGATGGCAGCCGCCCTCCAGGATGCCGGGATGGAACCAGCCACCGTCGATTACATCAACGCGCATGGAACGGGAACACCGCTGGGGGACAAAGCCGAGACGCAAGCGGTCAAGGCCGTGTTCGGTAAACACGCCTACGATGTATCGATCTCCAGCACCAAGAGCGTCTTGGGGCATTCGCTGGGAGCCAGCGGCGGGATCGAAATGGTGCTGACCTTGCTGGCCGTGTACCACAACGTCGTGCCCCCCACGGCCAACTTGGAGACGCCTGATCCGGCATGCGATTTGAATTACACGCCGCTCCAGGCAGTCGAGCGCGAAATCGGTACGGCGATGAACAACAGTTTTGGCTTCGGTGGGCACAATGCCAGCATTCTGTGTGGCAAGGTCCGATGATAGGCCGCCGGAACGAGTCAGCGCCGCGGCTCCCGCTGCTTTCTTAATCGCTGTTCAGCTCGATCGTCGAAACGGGGACATATTCCATCCCGCCACGGCTCGGCGCGCTTTCATAGAGGATGATGCGATCCAGCACGCAGCGCGTTTCCAGCGACTCGGCCGCCAGGATCGGCCGGATCTCGGCCAGGTGCTGGCGGTTCTGCCGACCGACGCGTCCCAGGGTAACGTGGGGCGAGAACGCGCGGGCTTCGCTGCTGAATCCAAAGTCTAACATCGCCGCATCGAGTTGTTCGTGCAGGCGGCCCAGCACTTCGCTCCCGGTGGTGATGCCCGCCCATACGACGCGCGGCGCGCCGCGAAGGGGGAAACACCCCAGTCCGCCGATGCCCAGGTCAAACGGTGGGACGGGCTGGCAGATTTCGGCAATGCGGTCGCTGATGGCGGCCAGCTCGGTAGTCGGGGTCTCACCCAAGAATTTGAGAGTCAAGTGCAGCCGGCCGGGATCCACCCATCGAATGCCGGTGAGGCGGCGGTCCAACCGTTCGATGGTCCGCGCCAGTTGGCGATCGGCGGGTGGGCCGATGGGGGCACCGATGAAACATCGCATGGTGCTCATGCCTTACTCCCGGGTGAGGCCTTCCGTCCACAGTTCGGGCAAGTCTTCGTTCAGCCGCGCGCCCACCTGGCTGATCACTTTATGGCACAAGTAGTTGGCCCCCCGCGCGGCGTCGAGCGGCGAATGGTCGTGCGTGATGCCGTACAGAAAGGCGCCTGCAAACATGTCGCCGGCGCCGGTCAAGTCCTTCGGTTCCGTGGGTACGGCCGGAACGTGGCCCGTCATCCCCTCGAACCGCACGAACGCACCGTGTGGGCCATCGGTTACCACGCAGTTGGGCACCCGGCTCTCCAGTCGAGCGAATGCCGATTCGACATCCGCACATCCCGTCACCGCCATGGCTTCGGGAGCGTTGCAAAACAGCAAATCGGACTCGGCCAAGGCGGCACCGAACGCTTCGCCAAACACTTCGGGGATGAACGCATCGGAGCATGTCAGGGCGATCCGCGTTCCATTGGATCGAGCGATCTCCATCGCGTGGCGAATGGCATGTTGACCGGTATCCGGATTGGCGAACACGTATCCTTCGATGAATAACCACTTCGATCGGGCGATGCGATCGGCGTCGACGTGATGCGGCGCTAAATGGCTGGAAACGGCCAAACACGTTCGCATGGTTCGTTCGGCATCCGGAGTGATGATTGCCAGGCATGTTCCGGTCGACTCGCCGACCAGGATGGGGCTGCCGATATCGATGCCCAATTGCTCGAATTCCTCGACATAGTGCAACCCGTAGCGATCATCGCCCACGCAACCGATGAATGCGGCCCGACCACCGAGTTCGGACAGGGCGATGACGGAATTGGCCACCGACCCGCCGCTGACCAACCGCAGTTCGTGGCGGCCATCGTGGAACCGCGCCAGCAACTGTTCCTGTTCGGCCTTTTCCACCAAGCGCATCGTGCCGCGTTCGAAACCCAACTGGGCAAATTCCGTCTCGTCCAGCTCCAAAAAGATGTCGACGATGGCATTGCCTAATCCGCAAACGTCAAACTGGGCCATTAGAATGAATCCGCCGTTGGTTCGAGGAATCGAGTTTCTCAATGCGGGGTGGTTGACCGGCCGGGCCGATCCGCCGTTTGTCATTCCGCGCGTTTTCGCAAACAGAAAACCGCTTCCCGCAGACTTCCTGGTCAGTGA
>RFIQ01000458.1 GCA_003695565.1 Planctomycetota bacterium
GCACTGAATCTCCGCCAGTTTCTTAGAATAAATCTCGATGGCTCCAAATCCGATCAACAGCCCATCGACCTCGGCCACGAAACCGGTGTTCAACAGGGCAGCCAGCTCCGCCCGGGTGCGGCGGAGAATCTTCCGCTGTTCGACAAACGGCTGCAAGAACGCGCGAACCTGCTCCAGATCCGACTCGCAACTGGGCCGCACTGTAAAGGAAATCGATCGATTCGATGTGGAGTTGTCAGTCAATGCAGAAAACCTGTCCCGAAAGCTCGAATCATGCAGCGTCATCACAAATAAATGCGCGGAACACCCGCTCTAGCACGCTGGCGCCGCGTTCCAGCTCTGCCACGGCGATCCACTCGTCCGGCCGGTGTGCCTGTTCGATGCTTCCCGGACCGAGCACGATGCGTTCGCTCAAATCGGCCAGAAAGCAACCATCGGTGGCATAACTAACAGCCAAGGGCTGCTCCTGCTGCAGCAATTGCAACAACCGGCGAACGCTTGCCGAATCATCGGAGGTGAATAGCGGCGGCAATTCGCGGAGCCCCGCCACTTGCAAACCGTGGCGCCGCGCCGCGGCCAGCAGCCGATCTTTTACTTCCTGCAAACCGACTTGGGTATTGGGCATTGGCCGGAAAAACAATCTGCAAATTGCCGTTTCCACGGTGATGTTGGGGGCGGCTGGGACGTTGATCAGGACGGGGTTCAGCGTAATGGTGGGCGGATCGAACGCCGGATTTTGCCAGGCAGGATCGGTTTCGCTGGACCGGTGGACATCTGCCAACTCCTGCAGAAACGGGATCAACCGCCAGTTCGCGTTGCGACCGTCGCGCGTACTGGAGTGCGCCGCCACGCCGCTGGCGACTACATCCAAGCGGCAACCGCCCTTGTGCGCGTTGACCACCTGGAGCAACGTCGGTTCGCCAATAATTCCCACACCGCGGCGAGCCACCAGGTCCCGGAACCATTCCGATTGACTCACCAGCCATTCCGCCCCCGCCATGCCGCATTCTTCGTCGCCGGTAACAAAAAAGTACACCGACTCGTGTTGCTCTGCGACATCGATGCGATGCAAAGCGGCTAATGCGGCGGCGATCGACCCTTTCATATCGCACGCTCCCCGGCCCCACAATCGCCCCTCGGCGACCGCTGCATCGAAGGGCCCACCATGTGGACAACTCCACTGGTCGACCGGCACGACGTCGCTGTGGCAAAAGTACCCCACGCCGCCCTGGGTGCCCGCAAGACCCGGTGGATCCCGGCGGGCCTCCAGCCCGTATTTGCGCACGCCTTGCAGGTCCTGGTACGTGAACCGTCGCACGTCGAACCGCAACCGATGCAGATAACTCGACAAGGCCTCGGTGATCGCCTCGTTCGGATGAGTCGTCACCGAGTCGATCCGCACTAATTCACCAGCCAATTCCAACGGCGTCATTTGTTGCAATACATGTCTGAGAGAGAAGCGGAAGGGGGAAACAACCTTGATTAGTCGACGCCGCCATGATTGCGAGCCCGTTTCACGTCGGAGGCCTCAGCGGTGCGTGGCGGAGCCAGATAACCACCAGTGTAATCGTTTGGGCTGCGCCCACACCTCCACCGCGCCATCCCAGATTGCCCCGCCAGTCCCTGGCGGAACCATACATTCGCCCCTGCACTCACCGAACGCATGTATCGCGTCGCGCAATGGTGTATAGAGCCTGGGATCGCCGCCGACAGCGAGCCCCTTCCGGCGGAAGGGGCCCACGTTGCATGCACGCGCCGAATGCAAGAGTACCTGTGCCACCGAACATGCAATTGCTGCGCTTGCCAGCGCTCACCCTCCGGTGACTCTCAACGGCCCCAGAGTCGCCCGCCAGTCCCTGGCGGATCAGCAATCGAGACCACCGAACCGGTTTGCCGAAGCCGCTCCAACGGTTCTAGGAAGAATGCACCATCGAAAGTAAAATACCCGCCGGGTTGGCAGTAGGGATTCTAAAATCCTGTCAACCCGCCCGGCACTCGCCCCTTTTCTTGCGGGCCTGGTGTCGCGATGTCCCGGATCCGACCTGTCGCCCGACCGGCCAGGATTTTCCACCTGGCGCATTCGTCTTTGAGGACTCAATGATGCTTGATATCGATCCCCGCCGCGTGCTGGCCCTGATCCTGGGTGGCGGGCGCGGAACGCGTCTGTACCCCTTGACCAAAGTTCGCTCGAAACCTGCTGTACCCTTGGCAGGCAAGTACCGATTGATCGACATCCCCATCTCCAACTGCATCAACAGCGGCATCAACAAGATGTTTGTGCTGACGCAGTTCCTCTCGAACTCGCTGCACCAGCACTTGCGCAAGACCTATCGGTTCGACATGTTCTCCGGCGGGTTCGTCGACGTGTTGGCCGCGCAACAAACCATGGAGGAGGGCACCGACTGGTACGAAGGAACCGCCGACGCGGTCCGCAAGAATCTGCCTCACCTCGACCAGAAAGGGATCGATCACATCCTGATCCTATCCGGTGACCAGCTCTATCGCATGGATTATCGGTACATGCTGCAAACGCATGTCAAGTCGGGTGCGGATGTCACAATTGCAGCCTTACCGGTGGAGCGATCCGCTGCATCGGCCCTAGGTATCATGCGGTGCGACGATTCGGGGCGGGTCACTGGGTTCTTGGAAAAACCGCAAACCGAGGAAGAACTGGAACTGGTGCGGATGGACCCTGCCTGGATCGACGCCCAGGGCATCCCCAGCCAGGGCCGCGATTGTCTGGCCAGCATGGGGCTGTATGTGTTCAACCGCGACTTGCTGTTCGAGATTTTGGACAAGACCCCCTACCAGGATTTCGGCAAGGAGGTGTTTCCTGCCGCCATTCGCAGCAAGCATGTCCAGGTCCACCTATTCGACGACTACTGGGAAGACATCGGAACGATCCGCGCTTTCTACGAAGCAAACCTGGCTCTGGCCCAACCCGATCCGCCGTTCGATCTGGTTTCCCCGGGGGCGCCTGTCTACTCGCGGCCTCGATTTCTCCCGCCGGCGATCATCGAAGGGGCCACGATCGAAAACAGCTTGATCGCCGACGGTTGCCGCATCGGCAGTGGGACGGTGATCGAGAACAGCATCATCGGATTGCGCTGTCTGATCGGCGAAAACAGCGTCATCAAGGACAGCATCATCATGGGGAGCGATTTCTTCGATACCGAAGAGGAGGTTGCCGCTCACCTGGCCGCCGGCCGCCCTCCGATGGGCATCGGTTCCGGTACTACCATCGTCGGGTCGATCATCGACAAGAATTGCCACATCGGCGAAAACGTGCACATCGAGAACACGTCAGGAGTCGAGGAATCGGATGCAAAGGCCCCCATCCACATCCGGGATCGCATTCCCATTCTGGTCAAGTCGGCTGTGATCCCCGATGGCTGGAAACTCGAATAGACGGCAATTCCGCTGCCTTCGGCACTGCAGCCCAAGGCATGCGAAGTGCCCTGCGGTGCCTGTTCGTGGGGCGAGGGGACAAGGCTGGCCAGATCCTTGGGCGGCCAGCATACTCAGGTATTTGAGATTCGTTTTTCGAAAAGGTAGTCGACTGTGGCGGAAATCAAACGCATCTTGGTTACTGGCGGCGCCGGATTTCTCGGTTCGCACCTGTGCGAGCGTTTGGTGGACGCCGGGCATGACGTAATTTGCCTGGACAACTTCTTCACCAGCCAGAAGACCAATGTATCCCACCTGCTGGATCATCCGAATTTTGAACTGATACGGCACGACGTCACTTTGCCGATCTTTTTGGAAGTCGATGAAATCTACAACATGGCCTGCCCTGCCGCCCCGGGGCACTACCAATACAATCCAATCAAGACGATCAAGACCAGCGTCATGGGCGCCATCAACATGCTGGGGATGGCCAAGCGTTGCGGTGCCAAGGTTTTGCAAGCCAGCACATCGGAAATCTACGGCAACCCGGATGTGCACCCCCAACCAGAGACCTACCACGGCAACGTAAATCCATTGGGACCGCGCGCTTGTTACGACGAAGGCAAACGTGCGGCCGAGACGTTGTTCATGGATTACCACCGCATGAACAAAGTCAACATCCGCATCGTGCGGATATTCAACACCTACGGTCCGCGCATGCACCCCTATGACGGTCGGGTGGTATCCAATTTCATCCGCCAGGCGTTGACCGGTCAGGACATCACCATCTTCGGCGATGGCTCCCAAACCCGATCGTTCTGCTATCGGGACGATCTGGTCGAAGGCATCGTGCGGATGATGGATGGGCCGGACGACTTTGTCGGGCCGGTGAATATCGGCAACCCCGGCGAATTCACCATTCGAGAGCTGGCCGAACTGGTCATCGAACTGACCGGGGCGAAGGTGAACATCATTCACAAGCCGTTACCGGCGGACGATCCGGCCCGCCGCCGCCCCGACATTCGCCTGGCTCAGGAAAAACTAGGCTGGCAACCCAAGGTTCCACTGCGCGAAGGTTTGAAAAAAACCATCGAGTGGTTTCGGTCGATCGACCTGAGCCACTACCGGCCGCCCACTCCGAATTTCGAGTGACGCTCCACGGTCGGCAGTCATTCTCCCAGTCCTTCGATCAATCGCGCCAGGGTGCGGACCAGCACGCCACTGCCGCCGGCATCCTGATACGGCTTAGGTTTGTCCAGGAAGGCCGGACCAGCGATATCGATGTGCGCCCACGAGGTGCCCGCAACGAATTCCTCCAGGAATTTGGCTGCCGTGATGGCTCCTCCCCAGCGTCCTTCGCCCACGTTCTTGATATCGGCGACCTGGCTCTTGATTTGCTCGGCGAATTCGCGAAACATGGGCAGGGGCCATACTTGTTCACCGGATTGTTCTGCGGCTGAGCGAATGCGCGCTTCCCATTGCGGATCGTTGGACATCACGCCTGCTACATCCGTGCCCAGGGCCACCACGCACGCTCCGGTTAGGGTCGCGACGTCGACAATGTGCCGCGGCTGATGCTGGATCGCCACGTCCAACACGTCGGCCAACACCAAACGGCCTTCGGCATCCGTGTTGTGAATCTCGACCGTCTTCCCTGATCGGGTGGTCAAGACATCGCCCAGCTTGTAGCTGGAACCGCTGACCATGTTCTCGACCAACCCCACCAACCCCACCACCGGCTGGGGAACCTGCAGGCGGGCAACCGCTTGCATCGTGGCCAGCACCGTTGCCGCACCGGCCATGTCGCATTTCATGGTCAACATGCTCGCACTGGGCTTGAGCGACAATCCACCGCTGTCGAATGTTACCCCTTTTCCAACCAGTGCAACGGGATCCGTCCCGACCGATCCCGGATGCTTCAAGATCACCAACCGCGGAGGACGCGACGAACCAGCGCTGACGGCCAGCAGGGCGTTGCAATTCTCGCGACGCAATCGCAATTCGTCCCACACCTCTATTTCCAGTCCGCAGGCAACCGCTACGTCAGCAGCCCGCAGCACAAATGTCTCCGGGTACATCAAGTTGGGCGGCAGATTCACCAGCTCGCGAGCCAACAAGACCGATTCCGCCAGGACCCGCCCGCGTTCCAAGTGACGGGCATCTACGTCGCACCAGCCCACCGTTTCAGCGGCGTGCAAACTCTTCTCGC
>RFIQ01000459.1 GCA_003695565.1 Planctomycetota bacterium
CCCGGTATTTCTGGAGGTAAACCAGCCTGCCAACTGGGGCATCAAACCGTAAGCATACGCCACGACGGCGATGGGGTGGACGGTGGGTTTGTCCGTGGGCTGCTCCATTTGCAACTTGCAAGCGGTACATTCGGTCGCCCCAAAATCGGCGGACGTCGCTCGCATGGTGGCCGTCAAGCCGCGTCCGATCCGCAGACTGTTCCAGTAATTCTTGCGTTGCAGCCCGTAGGTCCCGGCCATACCACTGCAACCATTCTCCGCCAATTCGACCTCGATCCCCGGAATCAACCGCAACAGGTTCACGCCCGGGCGGTGTGGATTCAGCACGCGCATGTGGCAGGGCTCGTGATACAGAATAGAGAATTGCACACGATTGAAGTCCAGTTTCAACTCATTGCGCAGATGCATATCCCACAAATAAGAGGTTATCTCACGCGTATGCTGGGAGATCAATTCGGTGTCCTCGCCCGGTATCAGGTAACGATACTCTTCTCGCAGACAAAGGGCAGCCGATGGCTCCGCCGTAACAATCTCATACCCTAAGCGGACGGCATCGGCCAGAACCTTCACGTTATGACGAGCCAGACGGCGGGCACGCTCGACGTCGCCAGAGGCGATCATGGACATCCAGGAAGGCGTCTGGTTGGTGGGGACGAAAACATCGATCTCGTGGTGCTGCAACGTTTCGACCACGGCTCGCCCCAGCAGGGGATTATGCCAGTTCACATACTGATCCACGAAGAACAAGACCTTGCGCCCCGCCGATTCGGCAGGACGGTTCAATCGATGCCGCGTCGCCCATTTCAAGAAGGATCGCCGAGCGACGCGCGGCAACTTGCGTCCTTGTGCAATGCCGAAGACTCTTTCCAGCAACCATCGCGCCGCCGGTTGCCCCATCGCCCAATTGCTCAGCCGCCACACCCGGCTTCCCCCAGCAGCCAACAGGTCGATCCGGTTCAACAATCGCTCGCGCAACGGCAATCCATGAGCTGCGACGTGCTGGGCCTTGGTCTCCAGCACCAACTTGGGAATATTCACCGACGCCGGACACTCCATCCGACACTGGTGGCAATTGAAACACAGATCAGCGATGGCCTTGAGTTCCCTGCTCTCGATGACCTCCGGTTCGAGCCGGCCGGTCAGGATACCGCGAAGCAGATTCGCCTTGGCCCGGGGCGAGGCCTCTTCCCCGCGATGCACGCGAAACATCGGACACATGCGTTCCGCGGGCGCGGACGTGCGACACCGAGCGCAACCGTTGCACGTTCGCGTGACATAGGACAACGTATCGGGAGGATCCCAGGCCAGCAGGACCGGCAAGCCCTCTGCCTGGATACCTGCTTCCTCGCCCGACGGGTCGGCAGGCTCGGCCGCTGGCGTCAAACGCTGTGCTGCTTCCGGCAGCTCCGCCACGCCGCTATCCAGCCGCAAGGACTCGGCCGCCTCGTACGCATTGCCCAATGGCATGCGAGTTCCGGCGATCGTCAGCGCCGGCGGACGCCGGTAAGCAGTCGGCACCGGGCGGAGGTTCTCGGTCGGCTTGGGGGGCGTGGGGCTCAAGAACTTGCCTGGGTTCAGGATCCCCGTTGGATCAAAAATGCGTTTGATTTTGCGAAACAACTCCAACCGTGGCCCCAATTGCTTTTCGGCCCAGGCCGCCCGGCTCAAACCCAGCGCGTGCTCGCCCGAAATGCAACCGCGAAACGCGATCACTTTCTCGTAGACCGCATCGCTTAACCTCCCCAAACGAATCTGGTCTTCGGGATGGGACAGATCGAGAAATGGTCGCACATCGATTTGTCCCTGTGCTGCGTGCGCGAACAAGGTGGCCGTAACCCGTTCCGCCTTCAGCACGTTTTGCAATTCATGCAAGAACTCCGGCAAGCGTTCTGGGGCGATAGCGATATCTTCGATGAACGGCAGCGGACGCAAATTGCCTTTCAAGCGATACAACCGGGGAATCACGCGCCGCGATAGACGCCACAGCAAATTGCGCTCTTTGCGGTCGGTGGTCAAGCGATAGGACACGACCGGCATACCCTTACGCTGCAGGCGTTGTTGCAAGGCCAGCAAACGCCCGCGCACCTCGTCCTCCACCTCCCCCTGGATTTCCACCAGCAGCATCGACTCCGCGCCGCGCGGCAAAACGCCTTCGTACGCCGAATCGGTTTCCCGAGCGATTTCCAGCAACCGCCGGTCCATGAGATCACAGGCTGCGATCTCGGCTGAACGCAATTCGATAGCCGCCCGGGCAGCGGTATCCAGGCGATTGAAAAACAACAACATGACGCCCCGCACAGGCGGCAGGGGAGCGGTACGCAAAGTGACCTCCGTGATCACCCCCAACGTCCCCTCGGCTCCGCACAATAATCGAGCCAGGTGGACCTGGTCGCCATCGAGCACCTTCTCCACGCGATAGCCGCAGCCCCGGGCAACGCCCTCCCACGGCGGCTGCAACCAACTGCCCAAGTGCTGCTGCAACAACCGCCCCGTCTCGTAGGCCAACCTGCTGACCGTCGTGCCGGTGGCGGGCCAATCCCCCCAGCGATGGCTGGAGAGCTCCACCACCTGTCCATCCGACAAGACGACTTGCATCGACTCCACCCAGTCGCCAGCCGAACCATACCGCAGGAAATGGCTTCCAGATGCGTCGATCGAAAGCATGCTGCCGATGGTCGTCACGCTGCGCGACGCGGGGTCGGGGCCAAAGATCCGGTCATGCTGGGCCAGCGCGCGATTCAAGTCCGCTTGCACCACCCCCGCTTGGACGCGGACTGTACCACCATGCGGCATTTGCTGCCGGTTCATGTAGCGCGAGAAATCAACCACGATGCCTCGCCCCAACGCCTGCCCGGCCAACCCGCTGCCCCCGCCGCGTGCAAACACGGGGAGTTGATGCTGATTGCAATACCGCATCAAACGCGCAACGTCGGCAGTCGACCGGGGACGCACCACTCCCAGCGGACGGATTTCGTAGATACTCGCGTCGCTGGCGTACATCTGCGCAAACAGATCGTCGCAGTGGACGTCCCCGTCGAGCAAGCCTCTCAAGTCAGCTTCGATACGCGTTTGTTCTGAGTCCATACAACTCCCAGACTGGTTTCTCGTCCGGATCGATCGAACCTGCAGCCGACCAACTCTCGGACGCGTCGAAGCGATGCTGCAACGCTTGCAACACACCGGCCGACGGCCGCAACACCCTGAGGGATGCCGTCGATGTGATCACTGCTGCCCGAGGTCGGCCAGCAATTCGCTCATTTCCGCCGCCGCATGCAAATCCCCTTGCTGGCGAGCCGCCTCGATCCCCCGACGCAGATAATCCCGCGCCTCGTCAACGCGTTCCGACTCGGCCAGCAACTGACCGCAGCGAAAAAACGCCGGAACATGGGGAGGCTCCTCGCGAGTCAGCGCGTCGAATAACTCCAGCGCCCCATCCTGCTCTCCGGTCGAGGCCATCTCCATAGCCAGACTATAACGCAAAAAAACGTCTCCCGGCTCTTCAGCCAACATGGCTTCGATCTTTTCCCGGCGACTCTGGTTCATGTTCTTTTTTCCCTCGAAATTCCACCACGATTACGCTCAGCCGCCCCGCCCGCGGAGCTTGCATCCAGTTTAGGACGCCAGGATTGCCCACGCATCCGCTGTTCCAGCGGTGCTTCCGCACGGGGTGTCACCCCGTTTGACTCTTCCACATCCCGCCTGACTCAATGGCCTGGCCCGTGATGCATCGCACACCGGAGGGACCATCATGGCGATTTCGACAGATTTTGCACAGGCAGGGCTCCATGCCGATTGCCGGACAACGACGCAACCGACAGTACGGATCGCCGATCCGGCCGCCCGGCACCCTATCCCTTGGGTTCGCGCCGGGATACAATGTCGCCCAGACGATAAGCCCTGTAGAATTCTGGAGTCGCCGGAAAGCCGGTTACGCGGTATTGCCTGCCACAACCTGCCGACACCCCTTCCGAATTTCAAACGGCAATCCGGTAGCCACAGGCCGGGGTTCAACCGCACCGCGCTGCGGTATTGATTGGATCACCTCCTGTCCTGATGTGCGATTCGTTCCCATCAGGGCACGGCATAAGGCGCTCGACCCGAGTATCGCAATCGTCACCCGGCAGCGTCTTCTCGACACAGCCCGGATGACAAGCCCTTTCCTTCTTTACTCCCATTTGAATCGGAGAACAACGTGTTGCGCAAAAGCATCCTTCTCATCGTCGCCGTGTCCTTGATGGCCCCGCAAGTTCGCGGAGAACAGTCCGAACTCTTGACCGTCGGTTCCAAAGCACCGCCGCTGCACGTCGAGCACTGGCTGTCCAATGGCAACGGAAAATTCCAACCGGTCACCCAATTTGAGCCTGGCAAAATCTACGTCGTCGAGTTTTGGGCGACGTGGTGCGGCCCCTGCATTCAAAGCATGCCCCATTTGGCTCAGTTGCAGAAAGAGTACGCGGACAAAGGCGTTCAGATCATCAGCATCAGTGATGAGGATTTGGAAACGGTCCAAGCATTCCTGAAGCGGAAAACACCCCAGGCCGAAGCGGCGGAGCAGGCAGCGGAGGGCGAGAAGACCCAACCGCAACTCGACTCCCTCGACTTCCCGAAGACGTTCGGTGAACTGACCAGCGCTTATTGTTTGACCACGGATCCGGACGGTTCATCCCAGAAGGACTACATGGAAGCGGCCGCTCAGAACGGCATCCCCACTGCGTTCATCGTGGGGCGGGATGGTGTCATCGAATGGATCGGTCACCCGATGGAAATGGATGGACCTCTGGCGCAGGTCGTCGCGGGCACCTGGGATCGTAAAGCATTCGCTGAAAAATTGCGTGCTGAGCAGGAGGCTGAAAAGGCCATGCAGGATATCTTTCAGTTGCTGCAGAACCAGGAATTCGACCAGGCATTGTCCAAGCTCGACGAAGCCATCAAGAAGAGCGACAGCCTGCAATTGAAAGTGCTCAAGCTGCAGATTCTGCTGGCAACAGAAAAAACCGATGCCGCCTTGGCCCAACTCGACACTCTGTACAAGGACCTGGCCGATCAACCGGAAATGATCAACATGCTGGCTTGGAATCTGTACCAAATGGCGGATTCCGGCCAAGCGCCCGATGCCAAGATCATGGCTTCGATCGAACAGGCATTGCGGGAAGCGATCAAGTCGATGAAAGGTGGTGACAAGGCTAGCGCATTGGACACCCTGGCTCACCTGCTGCACCAACAACAGAAGTTGGACGAAGCCATCTCGCTCGAGGAACAAGCCCTGGAACTGTCCGAACCACGCGATCGGGAGTTCATCCAGGATTTTCTGAACCAACTCAAGAGTGAAAAGGCTGGCAACAAGTCATCGGATGATTCCGAATCCAAGTAACCGAGCTGCGTGACGGCTGCCCGCCCCGGTGCAGGGCCAAGCTCGGTTGGCCCGGCGCGGATCGGTGCCTTGCCATCCAGAAACAGAGCCCGGGAGTTCGCCCCCCAGATTTGCGAAACTCCCGGGCTTTTTCTGTTTTTTGCGGCCGTGGTACCGACCTGTCCAGTCACCGTGCATCGACCGGTAGTTGCTCGCCGAGTGAATCAACCCAGGGAGCGACAATCATGTGGCTGCACCGACTACCGCAGGATTACCGATTGGTCGATCCACCGGCAGGATTCTGCGCCACCGTCAGATAACGGGTCGATTCCTCTTGAACCAGTCGGATTTCTTCATCGGCTCGGACATCGGCCCGAAAGCGATGCACACCTGCCTGTTGGGCAACCGCATAGACTTTGAGAGTCACCGTCTGATTGGGATCGATCCTCGACAAGGGCTCGAACAAAACCTGGCCGGGTACGAGCCGGTAGCGATGCCCCTCACCCCGCGTCGGTTCGATGCCCTCGGAGAACTGAGCCACGACGTGCACATTGGTGGCTGCCTTGCTGCCCCGATTGGTCAACTGCAATTCGTAGACGACGTCATCACCGACTGGAGCCGGAGCGATCGGATCGCTGACGAGCAACTTCAGGTCCGCCACGGCCTGCACTAGCGTCACGCATTGACCGGCCGCGCGGTTGCCGACTGCATCCTCAACCAAGATGCCCAACCTCTGCTCGCCTTCGCCAACCAGACGAATCGGCAGCACCAGTTCCGAGTGCTGGTCAGGCTCCAATCGAGCGACGGTCCACACGGCGACACCGTCGCGCACTTCCACACCGTTGACTCCTTCGAGCAGTGAACGGTCGGCACTGGCCGGCAACCCAATTTGCACTCGCAATTCACGGG
>RFIQ01000460.1 GCA_003695565.1 Planctomycetota bacterium
AAGCCGATGGACTGGCCGCCGGAAAGGGGGTGGTCGTGTGCCATCGCCGTGGCGATGCGTTGGAGGCGATCGACCGCATCGCCCGCCGCAAGGAATTCGGCGCCGCGGGATCCCAGTTGATCATCGAGGAGCGTCTGACGGGTCAGGAGGCCAGCGTTTTGGCCATCACTGACGGGAGGACGATTTTGCCCCTGCCACCGGCTCAAGACCATAAACCGGCCTTCGACGGCGACAAGGGCCCCAACACCGGCGGCATGGGCGCCTACTGCCCCACGCCAATGGTCGACGACTCGATGCTGGCTTGGATCGAGGAGCACGTGTTGGTGCCAACCGTGCACACCATGAAACGCAATCGCCGCCCATTTCGCGGCGTGCTATACGCCGGTCTGATGCTGACGCCGATGGGTGGAGCGAAAGTGCTGGAATACAACGTGCGGTTCGGCGACCCCGAATGCCAACCCTTGCTAATGCGATTGAAAAGCGATCTGATGGATATCCTCGAAGGCGTCGTGGACCGACGCTTGCACGAGATCGACCTACCAGTGTGGGATCCGCGCCCTGCCATCTGCGTGGTGATGGCTGCCAAGGGCTATCCGGGTGAGTACGAGAAGGGCCAACCCATCACCGGCATCAATGCGGCCGACGAGATGGAGGACGTTAAAGTCTTCCACGCCGGAACCCGATTGGAGGGAGACACCGTGGTGACGGCCGGCGGTCGCGTGCTAGGCGTGACGGCGCTGGGGGAAACGATTTCCAAGGCCAAACTCAACGCGTACACCGCTGTGCAAAAAGTCCGCTGGCCCGGCGCCTGGTGTCGCAAAGACATCAGCGACAAAGCCCTGGAGTACATGGAAAAAGCCGCCGCAGAATGAGGGCCCTCGCTGGACCGCGCTGCCCAGCGAGGGCCGCCGGAAGGCGGATCAAACGCTGTCGCGGATGTGAACCCACGTGTGCACGTGCGGCTTGCCGCGGAAATACCAGATCATGGTCGGACCTTCGACCTGCCACACGTCCCATACTTCGTCATTGCCGATGTTCTCGTCTTTGTAGAACGAGAAATGAAGTTTGTTCACATCGCTCTTGCGCACTAACTGCATGCACTCCTGACGATCCTTTTCGCGGAAGGGCATCAACAAATCCTCCATCACCTGGCGAGCCAACCGACGCTGGTCCTCGCTCAGTTCGCTGACCGGGATCCCCGCTAAACCTTCGGCAGTACCCTTCAGCTTGACGGTTTCGGTACCGTGTTCGCCGCGCGATCGCCCCAGCAGCGCCATTTTGCGTTGTTTTCCATCCAGCGCCTGATACAGCTCGTTGGCCCGCAGGGCCTGGTACCAATACACATTATCCTCGTGCTGCGGCGATTCGTTGAAGGATCGGGCCGCATGCCCGTAGAAGATCGGACCGCCAAACGCGGCGCCTTCCACGCTGTCTCCGTCGCAACGACGCGTTACGTGCCGCCCCGTCAACACGAATTCGAACTTGCCAGATCCCGGTTGCCCGAACAGGGCGATCGAGCAGTTCTTGAACCCGCCATCATGCTCGACCTGATGGAACACCTTGTCGGCATACTCTTCACTGTGCAAGCCCACAAAAATCTGGCGGATCAAGTCCTGCTGGTCAGCCGTGAAATCTTTGCCCAAGCGCACCTTGGTGATATGCCAGTTATTGTCCACTTTCAATCGCAAAGGGTCGTCAAAATCGAAGCAGCACGCCGCCTTTTGCTGCTCATTCAACGTGCCGAACAATTGCTGCACCAAAGTCTCCGAATCGCTTCCGCCGCGCGGTTTCTCTTCGGCGGCAAGCAGGCCGCCAGACCCCAGCACCAGGGCCGACCCGGCGGCCGCGGAAGCAGCCAAAAACTCGCGCCGCGTGGCCCCCTCGGCCATCTGGTTGCAATCCGGACATGTTCGTTTCGGTTCGGTCATCACTTGTCTCCTATGAGTCTGCTTACTCGGCCGTCCCCTGTTCAGGAAACACCATTAGAGCCGATTGCGAGCGGTCCTGTCAAAAAAAAGAACCGGAATTACGCTTTCGCAAGCATCCGGAACAGCCATTCCGGCGATCCGTGCCGGAGTTGGTCCACGATCACCGCCACGATGATGATGATACCAATAATGATGTGCGTGTACGTGTTGGGGATCTGGAGCAGCGTGCAGCCGGTGCGAATCACGACAATGATCAGGCCCCCGATGAGGGTCCCCAGCACGCTTCCTCGGCCCCCGCTGAGACTGCCGCCTCCCAGCACAACCGCCGCGATGATCTCCAGTTCCTTACCGGTCCCGTCACTGGGGTTGCCGTTCTTCACGTCGGCAAAATAGAGCAACCCTCCCACGGCCACGAAGAACCCCGCTAAGGTGTAGACCGCCAGCACGGTCAGGGGTACGTTCACGCCGCACAAGCGGGCCGTCGCCTGGCTGCTGCCGATAGCGAAGATATTGCGACCCAACACGGTGTATTTGAGCAACAGCGCCACCGCTCCGACCAGCACCAGTGCGATCAGGGCACTGGTCGGAACGTACGGAAGGACACCGTATTTTTCGATGTTCGGCCCAGTGTAGCACAGATTTTGCAACCAGCCGGGCAGGTGTTCCGGGGGCGCGTAGACGGTGGATTCCTTGGCGATGATCTGCCCGACTCCCAAGAAAATCGTCATCGTCCCCAGCGTCACAATGAACGGCACGACTCGCGTGGCGCTGATCAGAGCCCCGTTGATCCACCCGCACAGACATCCCGTGCCAACGGTCACCGCCAGCGCCCAAGCCACATAGGATGCGAATCCGGGCTGGTCGGATGTAACGGGTGCAGATTTGAGCATCGAAGCCAACACGGTGCCCGCCAGCGTCAGGGCGGTACCGGCTGATAGGTCGATGCCGCCGGCGATGATGATCATCGTCATACCCATCGCAGGAACAGCGATCAAGGCAGTCGAACTGGTAATGACGCGCGCGTTGCGGAGGGTCAGGAAGTTGCCCGACCCGATGGCATAATCGGCAACGGCGAAAGCGATGACGATGAATACCAGGGCCGCCAGCGGTCCCATCTGCGACCGAAACAAAGCCCGAAAGAAGGGGGAAAATTTGTTCATCGCGCTCCCATGTTGCTCGGCTGGCGAATCATTGGAGGATTGCACACTGCATGACTTCGTCTTCGGTCCATTGGTCGGCGGGCCGCACTTCGCGGATCCGCCCGCGGGCCATCACGGCGATCCGGTCGCACACGGCCAGCAATTCCGGTAGGTAAGAACTGACGAACACGACCGTCTTCCCTTCGGCTGCCAGTTGCCCCATCATGCGGTAGATCTCGGCTTTGGTCCCCACATCGATGCCCTTGGTCGGTTCATCCAACAGCAGGATCTCGGCCCGCTGGTGCAGGATCCGGGCAAAGGCCACTTTCTGCTGGTTCCCGCCGGACAACTCGGACACCCGTTGGAAACCGTTCCGCGCCTTGACATTCACGCGGCGCATCCACTGCTCGGCCGCCGCATTGCGGCGTTGCAATCGAATGACTCCGAACCGAACGTAAGGCCCCAGATTGCTGAGCGTGATATTCTCGATGATCGACAGGTCTTGGGCCAACCCTTCGCCCTTGCGATCTTCTGACAGGAACCCCATACCGGCCCGCATGGCCGCTCGCACGCCGCGCCCGACCGCTCGTCCATCGACGAGAATTTCGCCCTGCACAACGGATTGTAAACCGAAAATACAACGCAGCAATTCTGTTCTTCCGGCACCGACCAGCCCTGCCACGCCGAAAATCTCGCCACGCCGCAGTTCCAGTTCCACTCCCTGCGGCTGCGGCTCAGCAGTCAACCCCACCACCTGCACGCGCGGCTCACCGGGCCGATGGGGAACCACCGGATACAGCTCCTCGACATCCCGCCCAGCCATCATGGTGATGATCTCGGCGTCGGATACGTCCGCCAGCTCGCCCTGTCCTACCTTTTCGCCGTCTCGCAGCACGGCGAACCGCTGCGCCACCTCCCGGACCTCCTCCAAGAAGTGGCTGATGTACACGATCCCCATCCCCCGGTTCTGCAATTGGCGGATGATGCCGAACAGTCGCCGGACATCCTTTTGGGGCAGCGAGCTGGTCGGTTCGTCGAACAGGATCAATCGAGATTCACTGATCAGCGCCCGCGCGATTTCGATCAACTGCTGCGTGGCAATCGACTGCTCGCCGGCCACGGCTCCGGGATCCAGGTCGCCCAACCCCACCGCCTGCAGCACCTCTCGGACTCGCCCTCGCTGGCGGCGGCGCACCAGCGTTCCGCCGCCGGTCCCGGGCTGTCCCAACATCAGGTTGTCTTCCACCGTCAGATCCGGCGCCAGGTTGAGCTCCTGGTAGATCATGGCCACCCCTCGCAGACGTGCATCATGCGGGCCCTTGGGGGCATAGGGCTGACCGTCCAGGAACAACTGACCGCTGTCGGGCGGATGCGCACCGCTGAGTATTTTCAACAACGTGCTCTTGCCGGCACCGTTTTCGCCGATCAGAGCCAACACCTCTCCGGGATGCACTTCCAAGTCCACGTCGCGCAGCGCGATGGTGGGGCCGAACCGTTTGCTGACTCCCACTACTTGCAGCAAAGGTGCCGTCGTCATTCGCTCACTTTCTCGCACCGCACTGCGTTGCCCACGCATCCTCGACCATCGATCACCCCGCCACTGCCACCGGGCATCTACTCGATCGTCGGCGGATGCAACAATTCCTGGATCCGAGGATCGTTCATGTTCTCCGGCGTAGCCAGATACTCGCCCGTCGAGATGTAGGGCTCGACCGATTCACCCCGGATCGCCGCCACCACTGCCTTGACCGACATGTACCCCATCTGCACCGGATCCTGCAACACGATCCCCGAACAGGAACCATCCTGCAGGGCTTCGATCAGCGCATCGCTGGGATCGAACGCGATGAACTTCACCTTGCCATTGACGCCGGCATTGCGCAGGGCTTCCAAGGTGCCGTTGGCATTCGGTTCGCAAACCGCAAAGATACCGGCCAGGTCGGCACCGTAGACTTGCAACAATTGATCGACTTTCTCCTTGGCGGTCGTGGCGTTGTCCCCACCCCGCTGGTCCGAGGAGACGACTCGGATATCGGGGTATTTCTTCAACCCGTCGAGGAATCCCTGCTCCCGCTGCTCGGTGCTTTCACTTCCCGCCAGGTACCGCAGCAAAATCACGTTGCCCTTTTCTCCGATGGCCTGAGCCATCGCGTCGGCGGCCAATTGCCCCCCCTTGTAATTATCGGTAGCAACATAACTGACGATCTTCGGTCCCGGTTCCAAACCGCTGTCGAAAATCACCACGGGAATCCCTTCATCGATCGCTTCGGATACGGCATCGACTAACCCGCCCTTCTGATTGGGAGCCAGAGCGATGCCGTCGACACCCAACGTAATCATGCTCTTGACGACCTCGATCTGGCTGCCGGTATCGCTTTCCACCACCGGCCCGCGCCAGATGATTTCGACCTGCCCCAGTTCATCGGCCGCTTTTTGTGCGCCGTAGTGCACCGATTTCCAAAACTCGTGGCTGGTCCCCTTGGGGATCACGGCGATGCGCAATTTCTTGCCACTTGAGCCGCCCTCGGCGGACCCGCTTGCTGCGGTTGAACCGCTCTCGGAATGGCAACCGGCCAGACACACCAATGCGCCAATCGCTGCACCACAAAAACCTCGCCGGTACGTCTGTAGGTTCATCTGCTGTCCCATGGAAAGACCTGCATTTTCGTTTCAACCAACTACCAACCCTGCGATCAGACCTTTCGCGGGTCAGGCACTTCGAATCCGCGGCGGTGGGGATCCTGCAGCAACCGGTTGGCCGCTTGAGCATGCTCCCCCACATGCCGTTCGGTCTGCGGGTCGAATTCGAGCCACGGCCCGACGGTGTAAAAATTACCGTCCTCGGGCAACCCTACGCCGTCGGCCATGATGGCATGCAATCGCTGGAAGTGTTCCGCGGCGTCGGCGTTGTCACCGAAACGCCCTGCCCGGAGGTTGAACGGAACACGTTCCCCCAGCCGATACGAATTGTTCATCAAATGCCCCAGAACGCAAGCATAGTGCGCGTCATGGACATTGCCATTGGCCAGCGAGGGATCCCCCGCTCGACACGCGGCCACAAAACTGGCCCAATTCCCCCCGGGCGTTACATTCCCAGGCGGCACGTCCACATCCACCCCTTCCTTGTCACCGGGTGCATAGTACTTTCCACGCACGATCCGCCCGCCGTCTTCGAAATAGTACTCGTTCTCCACCTGCCGCTGGTACCCGTCATAATTCACGTTGCGGACATTGAAGAAAACCATTTGTCCGTTGGGATACTCGGCCACGGCGAACATCGTATTGGGAGTCTCCCCCTGATCGTTCCAGGCGAATCGCCCGCCGATCGCCATGACCCGCACCGGATGCGTCTGATCCGGATCGATTGCCCAGCGGGCTACATCGAGCTGGTGCGTCCCCTGGTTGTTCAAATCCCCGTTGCCGGTCTTCCAGAACCAGTGCCAGTTGTAGTGCACATAATTGTCATGGTAGAGATCGACGATCGCGGGTCCACGCCACAGATTCCAATCCAGATGGGTCGGTGGATCGCTGGGGGATTTGCCTCCGATCGAGCCCCGTGGTTTGCAGCAGTAACCGTAGGCGATTTTCAACTTGCCGAACTTGCCCGCGTGAATCGCTTGGTGCAACCCTGCCAACCGGGCGTCGCTGCGGCGCTGCGTACCGTGCTGAATGACGACACCGTACTTTCGTTGCGCCTCGACGCACACTCGCCCTTCCATCACATCGTGGCTCATCGGCTTCTCGACGTAGACATGCTTCCCCGCCTGCGCCGCCCAGATGGTGATCAGGGAATGCCAGTGGTTCGGTGTCGCCACGGAGATGGCGTCCAGCGTCTTGTCCTCCAGCGCCCGACGGACGTCTGCGGTCGCTTTGGGCCGTGCAGCCTGAGGATACTTCTGCTGGATTAACTCCAAAGTGCGTCCGAGCACTTTTTCGTCTGGATCGATCACCCAAGCCAATTCCACATTGTCCTGTGACAACCAACCTTCGATGTGGCTCTTGCCCCGTCCATTCAACCCAGCCACACCGATCCGCAATCGCTCGTTGGCGCCCCGTACTTGTGCCCGCACGCCGAACTGCGTCGATCCTGCCAGTGCCGCCACCGAACCGGCCGCAACAAAGGAGCGGCGGGTGATTCGTCCCATCTTCATCGCGTATCTCCCCTTCTTGCTCGATACAAAACGTTGGATCGATTCGACCGCCACTGCCCCGTTGGGAACACTGTCTCCCTGCGGGCGTTGCCGATCGCTCAGCCAACGCCATCGCGGGAGTCACACGGCATCACCGCGCGATCGAACGCACGTTTACTCTTCCTTCGAACCTCGCCCCTTACCGATCGACACTGCGACGATGATCGCGGCGACAATCGCAGCCAGCAACACACCGCCGATCGCCAGGAGAATCAGCAACTCGAACATGCCCAAACCAGACATGGCATCTCCCCTGCATCGACTCGTCAAGCACGAAACGATCGATCCTACTGCGGCCGATTCTATGCTGGGAATCTCTGCGACGCAAATTTCTGACCCGGGAAACGGCGGACATCCCCACCCCCTGCCAAACCTTTCGGGCAATCGGGAAATGCTACGC
>RFIQ01000461.1 GCA_003695565.1 Planctomycetota bacterium
GCCATCCATGTCCAGATACCTTGAGGGGGATGCTCGCCGAATGGGATATACGTCCGGACGTGCTGCGAGACGTGGTTTGGCATTTCCGGCAATACTTTGGGACCAGCAGTTGCATCGGATCACCGGACGGCATGTCTGCTTATGCCGAAAAATCGGGACGGCGATGGGTGCGTGGCCAGCGACGTGCGCGAGTGCGGTTCCAGGCGAACGATCCGCCGGAAGCAGGCTGAGAATTAACGCAATTAATCGTTGCCAGCAATGCGGGGCGGGACAATGGAGCCACTTACGGCGGGTCCCGCCCGCGCTGGAGCCTTGACCCTGTTGCCGGCACTTTTCCCGCGTTCGCCCCGCGACCACCTGCAAATGGGCAATCTGCGACAAAAATAGCGGTATCAAAAATTCGGAAGATAAGTTAACCTAGGCCGAGTGAACCAACTCTACGGACCATTCTTCCGAGGGATATGGTCAACGGCACGAATTGGATTGGCACTGGGGAATCTGAGTATGAAATGGAGTTTTGTTGCCATGTTGTATCGGCGAACTGGTTGGCATTGCGGCATCTGCTGCGTCGCTTGCGTAGGGGCTTGGCTGGGTTTGTGGTTGGTCGGTTCTGGGACGGCTAGTTGGGCTGCAGAACCGGCCGGGCATGCGGTCAAGGCATTGCCCTCCCTGGCGATTACTCCCCCCGGGGCGCCTCCTTCTCCTGCATCGATCTCGCCGATGGCGCGTGAAATTGCCCCCATCTTGGAAGCGGCGGCCGAGCAAATCGATGTGACGTTGTTGCCCGATCCGGAAAAGGCCCGCGCCGACCTGCTCGAAGCGCTCACCAAGACCGAACAACTGATCGCCATCGGGACACCGAACGGGGATGCCTGGGCGAAGTTCTTGCGGTTGGACGACCTCCACGAGCTTATCAATTCCGATCGCCCGAGTTTCTCCAGCCTGCTGGAGATCGAAGCCAACATGCGGCAAAACTATCCGGGGCTGGAGCGGGCAGCCATTGTTGAACTGCGCAGAGCCATTCGCCAGTGGGCCAACGCGCTCAAGTACGGCCGCAATCCGCAACAGACGCAGCGAATCCTGCGTGCGCGCATCGAGGAAGCAAAGGAACTGCTGGACAATGGTGCTCCCTTTGAAACCGAAATCCATCCGGCTTTGGTACGCGTGATGACGTACCTGACCGAGAGTGGTCAAGCCACCGGCGCAGTCCGTCAGTTGCGATCCAATTTCAGTGCCCCCAATGTGCGGGCTATTGTCTCCGAGACATTTGCCAATCGCATCATAGGCCGACCGGTGGAACAGCCCAGTCCAGTGGACGAATGCATTCTGGGCACTCACGTGGTGGGTGACGCCTTTCTGCGCGGCAACCTGACGCTGGATTTTGTCCCCTCGGACGAAAACGTGTTGGCCGATCTGACATTGGTTGGAACAATGACCAGTATCAACCAGGGATACAACCGAGGCGTCGTCCTGAAGACGACGGGAGTTTCGCCGGTCGAAGTGTCGTCGCGCGTACGGATTTCTCCTACGGCGGCGACTACGGAACGAACCAGCATCGCGACGCGGCTGGCTACGCAGATACACGCGATTTGCCACAAGCTGCGATTGGTGCGCAAGATCGCCAAAAAGAAGGCTGCTGAGCAGAAACCGCTGGCCGATGCGATTGCCGAGGGACGCATGCAGCGGCGGATCCGCACTCGCTTTCTTGGTGAGATCCAGCAGCAGCTCGGCGACTTGAACGCCCAATTGCAGGGGGGACCACGGCCAGAATTGGTGCGGTTGGGGTTTGGCCGGCCGGAAATGGCCGTTTTCTCCACCGAATCGGCGGCAGGAACCACCGTCGTGGCGGCGCGTGCCGACCAATTGGCTGCCCCTGCCGACCCGCCGATCGACCGTGCTCCGGACGATGGCGTACGCCTGCAAATCCATCAGTCGGCGCTGGACAATACGTTGTCCGAGTTGCTGGCCGGACGCACGATCCGAAACACGCAATTGGACGACATCGCTTTGCAATTCGGTGACGAAGTACCGCCGGAGATTCAGCAGGAAGTCGATGGAGATCCCTGGGAAATCACCTTTTCGGACCTGCATCCTGTGCGCGTGGCCTTTGCGGATGGCCAAATCCACATCTCATTGCAAATCACGCGGATGATCGGCAAGGAACGCACCATTTCCAATGCGATCGTGGCAGCCACCTACGTTGCCGAGCGGAACGACGATCAATGGCGTTTAGTCCGCCAGGGAGATCTGGTTACCGACTTGCCCACCGTCCGCAGCCCCACGCAAGCAACCACGCTGCGCGGCATCCTGCGGGCCAAGTTCAACGAGATTCTGGCCGAAGAGATCCCGATCGAATCGATCGATTTGACCGAGGTCATGCCGAACTTGCCCATATTGAACCTGGCCGACCTGCAGGCCGACCAGGGGTGGTTGGACTTGGTGATTCAGTAGAATCCAGAGAACTTAGATAACGACGGGTTTACCGGCCTGGCGACGCACGACGACCCACTGGCCACAGTGCATCAACCAGTGGGCTGCTTGCATATTGATCAGCGCCGCGACGGTCGGGGCGTAATGGATCCCAGTTTCCTTGTCCAGATCGTCCTCGTTCAATCCTCGCAAGTAGCTCAACGTCCCCTCGCGCTGCACCCGGTACGCCGCCATCAATTCCTCCTTGGTGGCGAACTCGGCAGGATCATCCGACCGAGCGTGTTCTTTGGAGTATTTCTCGGCGAACCCGTCCGGTAGCGGCGGCATTTTTTCCGCTGCTACCGACTTCATCATCTCGTGTTCAGCGGAAATCAGGTGCCCCACCTGCCAATTGACGTGATTGCACTGGGGGTGCGGCCGCATCATCAGTTCCGCATCCGACAGGTCGGACAGGTAGGCCATGGCAACCATGTCGGACGTGCCCAGCGCGAGTTCGAGGACGGCGATACCATTCATAATGGAGTTCCTTCGAAAAAATAAGAAATGCAGGTGTGTTCGATCAGATCCCCTGAACTGTCCAGGAC
>RFIQ01000462.1 GCA_003695565.1 Planctomycetota bacterium
ACAGGAGAGAAGGGGGGCGGCGGTTCCGATGGTGACGATCCGCTGCAGGTATCGCTCAACCAACCGCATGAGTTGCAGGTGGGGCCGTCGGGGGACATTTTTATCGCCGATACGGCCAATCACCGAATCGGAAAAATCTCTGCCCGTGATGGCCGTTGGTACCGCGTCGCAGGAACCGGACGCCGTGGATTCGGCGGAGATGGCGGTCCGGCGACGCAGGCCGCAATGGACCAGGCCTATAGCATTGCCGTGCTGAAGAACGACCTGTGGATCTGTGATCTGGGCAACCATCGCATCCGGCACGTCGACCTCATCACGGGAATGATCCGGACGATTGCGGGGACCGGCGTTAGGGAACTGCCGAGCGATGGCGGGGTGGCTGCACAGGAGCCGCTGGCTGGTCCGCGTTCTTTGGCGGTCGACGCCCAGAACCTGTGGGTCGTACTGCGCGAAGGCAACAGCGTTTGGCGCATCGACCGGGTCTCGGGCCGCATCCACCACGTGGCCGGGACTGGAGAGAAGGGTATGTCTGGCGATGGGGGCGACGCGCGGCTGGCAACCCTGCGGGGGCCGAAGGGAATTGCCGTGGTGCCAGGAAAAGCGGTCTACGTCGCCGATACCGAGAATCATGCTATTCGCCGCATCGATCTGGTGAGAGGGACCATTACCACGGTCATCAATGTGGGGGGGCAGCCCGGCTTCAATGGCGATGGCCAGGACGTGCCCCACCGCCAGCTTCGCCGCCCGCACGGCGTTTGCGCCCTGCCCGATGGCCGGCTGCTCATCGGCGATTCCGAGAACCATCGACTGCGTGTCGCTGTCCCTTGAAACCGATCTGTGCCGGTGCCGGGAGTCTCCCGCGTGTCGTGAACTTGGCGGGCAGGGCAGTGTGCGGCGGCCGCAGCGCAAATTCGCTGGACTTTGATCGGGACAGTGGCGTAAGATGAAGTACCCAAGCAACGTGGCGAATTCCTGCCCCAGAGAGTGGCGGAGCGGGCGTTGGTCGCAGAAGCATTTTCGGCGTTGGCGAAAGAATCGGACGGGGTAAATCGAGGGGAAAATGTGGACCATCCTGATGCACCCCGGGGTTCGCGCTGGATTGGCGTTGGTGGTATTGGGCGCGATCGTTTACGTTGGTTTCTTTGCCATCAAACGACTACGCACCACGATCCTGACATCCGGCACCAACGGCGACGATTTTGCCCACAAGTTCGAGGAATTGCGACTTGAGGGTGCGATCGACGAGTCGGAGCTCCGAAAGATAAAAGCGGTGCTTGGGAAAACGCAGGGTACGCGACCAGGAGATGTTCCCGCAGGATTCTCGTCCAGTTCGGACGAGTGACCGGGGGGCAGGTCCTGTGCCGGTCTGGGAGGCTGGATAGTACCAACGCCATGAGGTTTCCTTTTAGCTCGAAACCGAGGACACGGATGCCCGGGCTCGCGCCTTACCGCCCTGTGCAAATGAATTGCCGGGCAGGGGCGAGAATCCTCGAGCGGTTGATTTCGTGTATGCCTTTTCGTTGCCGGTAGCGATCCGATGCGATCGCAAGGTGGTGGCGAACAATCGAGCAAAGGAGTCGTGTATGCCCTCTGGGAAGGACCTGGTATCGGGTCGCCGTGGTGGAGCTGGTGGCGGAAACAAGAAGAACGCCTTCTGTTCCTTCTGCCGCAAGAGCTATCGGGACGTCGGTCCGCTGGTGGAAGGACCAGGGGACGTTTATATATGCGGTGAGTGTATCGAGCTTTGCCAGTCGATCCTGGATCAGGAACAGCGCCGGCGGGGGCCTCGCAAGAATCCGTTCGGTGCCATTCCTTCGCCACGAGAGATCGTGGAGCACCTGGACCAGTACGTGATCGGTCAGACCGCTGCCAAACGCGTGCTGGCGGTCGCCGTCCACAATCATTACAAGCGGCTGACCAACGAGTGGTCCGGGGCCGATGTCGAGATCGAAAAGTCGAACATCTTGTTGGTCGGCCCGACCGGCAGCGGTAAGACGTTGCTGGCGCGCACCTTGGCGAAGATGCTCAATGTGCCGTTCGCGATCGGGGATGCCACGACGCTGACCGAAGCCGGTTACGTGGGCGAGGATGTCGAAAATCTGCTGCTCAAATTGCTGCATGCCGCCGACTTCGATATCGAAGCCGCCCAGCGCGGAATCTTGTATATCGATGAGATTGACAAAGTCGGCAAAACCAGCCAGAACGTCTCGATTACGCGCGATGTATCTGGCGAAGGGGTGCAGCAATCGTTGCTCAAGATGTTGGAAGGAACGATCGCCAACGTGCCTCCGCAGGGCGGTCGCAAGCATCCCGAGCAACAGTATATCCAGATGGATACCTCCAACATCTTGTTCATCTGCGGCGGAACGTTTGTGGGCATCGACGAAATCGTTCGCAAACGATTGGGCAAGAAGACCCTCGGCTTCGGCGCCGTGGGAGGCGACCACGCCAGCGATTTGGGGCCGGCCGAGTTGATGCAGCATGTGACCAGCGACGATGTGCTGCAGTTCGGTATGATCCCCGAGTTCGTGGGACGATTGCCCGTGATTTCCGCGCTGGCACCGCTGGACGAAGCCGCCCTGGTGCAAGTCCTCACCGAGCCCAAGAACGCACTGGTCAAACAGTTCCAGGCTCTGTTCGCGATGGAGGAGTGCCAGGTGGAATTCACCGAGGCAGCCCTGCGAGCCATCGCCCGCCAGGCCATGGCCAAATCGGTCGGCGCCCGTGGCCTGCGGGGCATCGTCGAAAGCGTCATGCTGGACGTGATGTTCGATCTGCCGGACCAGCCCAAGGGAACGGTGGTTACCATCGATGTCGATGATTCCGGGAACATCAAACCGTTCCACGCCCTGCCGAGCGAAAAGAAGACGGCCTGACACAACGTCGGCGCCGCAGACGCATCTCCTCCAACACCGGCAGCGAACCCGTTGTTCGCTGCCGGTGTTTTTCGTATCGGTGCACCAGATGTTTGATCTCGACCTGGCGCAGCACCTGGCCTTGCTCGCCCTTCGGACTGTCGGGCCGCGTCGCACCCCTTACCGGTCTGTCCAGTCTCGGTGTTCGGGCAGCCGCGTTCGTGGCCTAAGCTTTCGGCTTGCGATAGAGGCGTGATGTCGCATGGCAAGCAGCATGCTTACCCGGCCCTTGATCTCGATAAAGCGCTACTCACTTGCGACAGGGCCTCAACTCTGCGCTCGCTGGGCGGCAACCCGCTCCAGCGTCTTGTTGATCCGAGCCAGACAAGTCGCTTTGCCCAGGATCTCCAGAGTCTCGAACATGCCGAACCCGGTGGCGCGACCGGTCACAGCGATGCGCAAGGCATGGATGACCTGATTCAGCTTGACTCCCTTTTCCTCGACGAACCGTTTCAACGCCTGTTCCGTGGCGTGGGCATCGAATGGTTCCAAGTCCGCCAACCGCAGAGCGAACTCGCGCAGCAAATCCGGGGCTTCGTCCGGCCGTATCAACCGCTTGTCCAGTGCGGCCTGATCGTACTCGATGGCATCCGACTCGACAAAACAGTAGTCGTAATCCAAGATGTCCCCAGCGATCTTGATGCGATCTCCCGCTGCCTGCACAACGCGGGCCAGTCGCTCGCGCTGTTGCGGCGTGGGCGGCGAATCGACCAGGCCGGCGCGGATCAGCATGGGCAGGCAGAATTCTGCCTTCTCCTCGTTCGTCAACCGATCCATCCAGCGGGAT
>RFIQ01000463.1 GCA_003695565.1 Planctomycetota bacterium
CGTGCGACGAGTCACCGCGAAGAATCTTCGCAACGGGATCCAGTTGTACGGCAACGGGGACGTCAAGCAACAAGCCGGGAGTTTCGTCGTCGACCAATGCCGCTTCGAGAATATCTACTACTCGCTCGCGATGTACTACGTTGAAAATAGCAACGTCACAGCATGCGATTTCGCGAACGCGTATTATCACGTGTACAGCTACCGGGTGCAAAACGCGGTAGTCGACACCTGTTCGTTCGATAACCCGCTCGATGAAGAGAAGAAGATACCTTCGAGGTACAATGACGCCCCCTGGTCGCTGGCCGTTTACGGGATGTATGGCGGTACGAAGGTCAATCACTGCCGGTTCCGCAATCTGACCTACCCGATCCATTGTCCCGGAGCGACGTACATGGACGTCACCGACGTCGACATCACCGGCCTGCGGTACATGGGAATCTACGGGAACGGCAAGAACCTGTCGGTGGCGGACGCGAAGGTCAATTCGTACATTCCAGAGGGTCGGCGTTGGGGCGGTGGCTATGGCGTCCACTTGATCGATCAGGAGGACAAGAAGCCTACGTTGGAGAACGTTCACGTCTACGGACCGTATGCGGGCCTGTTGGTTCGCAACCGGGTGCCGAAGTTCAAGAAATGCAGCTTCAAGCACTGCTACATCGGGGTGTACGCCTACTGGGATGCCAAGAAGTTCGATTTCGCGCCCCGCCAAGGCGACTGCGAGATCACCGACAACTGGATCGGCATCTATTGTCTCAGCCAGGAGCCGGTACGGATTCGCAATCAGACGATTCGCGGCAACGTCTATGGCCTGTACGGATTCTACGCCAGCGACGTGACGATCGAGAATTGCGAGGTGACGGAGAATTACTATGGCGGATGGATCGCGCCCAGCTACTACAAGAACAGGCATGTCGACTATAACTTCGACGTAACGATACGCAATTGCAAGTTCATCAACAACTACCATCCGGAATACAAGGGCAACTGGGGATTGGCCTGTTATGGTCGCCAGGTGACGATCGAGAATACGGAGGTCTCCAAGAATCACTATGGCCTGTATGTGTACTCCGAGTTCGAAAAGCCGGTGTTGAAGAACCTGATCAGCACGGAGAACTACTATTACGGGCTCTACCATCAGGGCCCCTTGTTGGAGCTGACCGGCAAAGATCGCGTCCAGATTTCCAAGTGCCGCTATGGGATCGTTGCCTACGGCAAAGAGACGAAGCTGTCCGACATGACCGGGCCGACCGAATGCCAGTGGTACGGGATCTACGGCAGGTACGGCACAATGGAGCTGGACAACGTCGAGATTCGCAATAACGGCCGGGGAGTGTTCTACTACTACGGAAATAGCTTTATCGCCAATCGGGTGAACTGTCACGACAACAACAGCACTGGACTCTATCCTCACACTGTCCGCGAAGCCAAAATCACCAACTGCACGCTGGCACGAAACGGGAATCGAGGTGTCATTGCCAGTGCAGTGGAGAATCTCCAAATCGACCGCTGCACATTCTACCCCAACCGATATGGCGCAATGCATGTTGGCGGCCGCCGCGATCGAGAGGGAAACCGGTATGGGACGGCCTTGGTAACCAACTGCGTGGGTCTTGAGGGGGACGGTGTGATGTTCCTGTATTATTTCAAGAAAGCGCAAATGAAGGGTTGTAAGACCGTAAATGGGGGGTGGCCGCACGCGATTCAAACCTACTACAACGAGGAAGTCGAACTGACCGATTGCCAGACGATCGGCGGGTACGCGGGGTACTATTGTTACCGAGATGACAAGGTGCGAATAAAGGGTTGCCAGGCGGAAAAGGCGTCGAGCTGGGGGTTCTATACCTACTACGTCAAAGATGCAGCGATCGACCAGTGCACGGCGCGCAACAACGGCGGTGGATTCGTATCGAGTCCGATGATGGGGCCATTCCAGATCACCAATTCGGTAGCCGAGAACAACTCGTGGGGCAATTTCTACATCTACCGCCATCCCGACACCGAGGATCTGCCGCTGATCGAAAACTGTGTGGCCGATGGTTGCAGGTACTACAACGTGTATTTGAATAACGTACCGGTCGACAAGCGAACCTTGCGCAACGTCACGATCAAGAATGGCAGCAATTACGGCCTGTTGGCCTATCGCGGCGATGTCGATTGGGACGCAGACCTGGAAGTGATCCTGACCGGCAATCGGTATGGCCTGGCAGGATACTACAACAAGATGCGCATCCGCAATACAAAACTGGCGGACAACACGTACGCCACGTTGTATTCGTATCGCGGCTCTGTCGAGGTGCGCAATGCCACGATCGAAGGACAGACGCACGCGATGTTGACATATGGACCGAGTACGGTCGTTGCCAATTCACGCCTTCGCGCCTCTTCGCATGCAGTTCATTTCCACCCCTACGCAGAAAGCACCCCGGCTCGGTTGAGTGTATCCAATACGTCCATCGAAAATGCATATTATCCGATCTATGCCAATGGCTATTCGAACGTGACCAAAGAAATCAATGCAACGGTGGACATTAAGAACGTCCGTGCCAAGGGAACCGGTCGGGGATATGGCCTGCTGGCCTATTACAACAAGGAAGTGAATGCCCAAGACTTCGATGCTGATAATTTGTACTACGGGCTCTACGTATACCGGTCGCCTGCCAAAGTATCGGACTGCCAGTTCACCAATATGACGTCGTGGGGAACAGTAGCCAACAGTTCCCCCATCGACATGGCAAGGTGCGACGTCCAATCGCGTTACGGAATCTACTTCTACAATTCGGAAGATGCGAAGTTAACGCAGTGCACATCAGCTAACTCGTACTACGGTCTATACTGTCCACGGACCAAAGTCGCAGTACAAGACAGCAGCCTCGAAAATATCGGATACTACGGAATCTATGCGTACGGAGATGAAACTGACATTCGCTTCGACCAAAGCAAACTGGAGAATGTTCGATTATGGGGAACCGTGCTCTACGGAGGGAAGTTTGCGGCCAACGGCTCTCAACTCAATTCCCGATATGGTTTGTATCTGGGCAATCAGCAGTCCCGGATCGTCAATTCGGTCATCGACGGCGGATACTACGGGCTGTATGCCTGGCGGCCAGATTCGCGGCATGAGTTGTTACAATCGACAGTGGCCAATACGCGCTACTACGGCGTTCTTGCATACCGGGGAGATTTTGTAGTCCGCAATACGATTCTGGATGCAGGTTACATCGGAATCTACCGCGCGACAGATGCTGCGCGGATCACCCATGACCACAACTTGATCTCATCTCCTCGGCCGTTCGTGCGAGAGCAACTGGCTGAAGGGGAGGTAACGAACAAGAAGCCCATTTTTGTGAATGCACCGGCCCGCGACTTTCGGTTGGGTAAAGCGTCTCCGGCCATCAATGCCGGGACCGACCTGTCTTCCTTGGTGCAAACGGACATCCTGGGCAATAAGCGGCCGGCGTATCGTGCGTTCGAAATCGGCGCCTACGAGTACACCGACGCTGGTGGTTCGATCAGGATTTTGGATTGGGATGAACGTGCCAACTAGTCCCGTTCCTACCGCCGCCTTTCAGGAGGTAACCCGTACCGCCGCCTTTTAGGCGGTAACCCACACCCCCGCCTTTCAGGCGGCAAACGTACCGCCGCCTTTTTGGGCGGCACAGAGTCCAACCTCCGTCACCGGCCGATAGGCAAGAATCCGCAAGTACTCCGCCGAAAGGCGGTACCGCAAAACCCTCGACGAACGTTTCGATGAACGGGGCAACAAATCATTGGATTGGTCACAGGAAACAGGTGATGTCGTATCGCAATCACAAGCAGCGCAGGAGTTCAGGATTCAGTTTGCTGGAAATGCTGGCCGTGGTCACCATCATCGGCGTATTGGCGGCGATGATCGTACCGCGTATCGCGATCAGCGGCGCCGAGGCCAAAAAGAAGATGTGCACCCACCGCATCAGCGAGGTGAACAAAGGCCTGGAGCGGTACTTTGTCGAAAAAGGGGAGCATGCCACGTCGGTCGATCAGCTCACCGAACTCGATATCTTTCCCGACGGAGTACCGAAGTGTCCCCTGACCGGGGAGGAGTACAAGATCGACAGCAACGGCCGCGTGGCGACCTGCCGTTGCACTGGTTTGTAAGGCGGGTTGACCGCGCCTGATGACCGGCAATCCACGGGTGCTTCACGGAAGCTGGGTGACATCCACGTAGCGGTATTGTCCACCGGTACGGGTGGCCAAGTCCCGAATCCAACTGCTTCCCTGTTGCGGTCCGGCGCCGAATTGAATTGCATGGATGGTCGTACCGCTCCGACTGGCCCGCACAACCAGATCTTCCGTATCGCGCTGGCCGGGAGCGGGTTGATCGGCATCTGTCAGGAAGAACAAGCAGTCCGGCCCCATGGCCAATCCCATCTGGATGGCACTCAGGTGCCGGGTACCACCGATGGCAGATACGTCGCGCACAAAGGCCATGGCGGCCTGTTTGGAAGATTCATCGCCTTTGAACAATTGTGGGCCGCGCGGACCCATTCCTCCAAAAGGGAGCGGCGTTTCGTTGTAAAAGACTATCTGGAATTGATGCTGTGGGCCCAGAGAATTCAGGCTGTTGATCAGCTCCCGCTTCGCTGCGGCTAACGGCGCCCCGCCGTATCCGTTCATGCTGTCGGAGCGATCGAACACATACAGGAAACGGGTCCCTTCTCCTTCGATGCCAAACACCGTAGTGCGTGCTTTGGGGATATCACGACCTCCACTCAACTGAGTCCCTCCGTCACCCAAACCCAACCCACCGGAGGCCGATTCCAATTCTCCGCCGACAGTCGACTCGCCCGGCAGGATGTCGCTGAGCAATGACTCCAGCGCACCGCTGTCGGCGCTGGCTGCGGCGGCTGCGACCGAGTCGGCAGCGGCCTGGCTGGTGGATTGGTCCCCGCCACTGTCGCTGAGGAAGTACTCCGTATCGCCGCTGGCCGTCTCATACACGACGGCGATTCCCACCTGGCGGTCCGGAGCACCGCCAGTCCCGCTGGGGCGGCCCGCCCACAGCCAGCCGATCGCGGTGATCGCGATCACATGGAAAAGCAAAGAAACGCCCCAGGCCGGCAGTGCCCGATGCGAAGGCCTGCTGTCCAATGGATCCGGAATCCGGCGGCGGGCCAGTTTGGGAAGTGCCTTGATAGCGTCCTGTTGGTCGACCATGCCAATCATGCCTGGGGAGCGAGGGTACAGAAGTCGGTCCACGTACCGTCGATCAGTAACTGATAGGGGCGAAACCGAGTCTTGTACCTCATGTGCGGGTTGTCCGCAATAAAATACCCCAGGTACAGCCACTGGGCGCCGGTGCGGCGGCAGTAGTCGATCTGAGCCAGGATCGAATACGTGCCGGGGCTGTACCGTGCAAAGTCGGGATCGAAGTAGGTATATACGGCAGAACAGCTTGTTTCGCCCTGATCCAGTATCGCAATTCCGATCAATCGGTCGCGGTACCAATAGCTGAATTCGATCGCGAGGCACGCGCGATGCACCAGGAATGCCGCGTAATCATCATCGTCCAGGTCCTTGCGATCGTGTGCCAGCCCACGAATCTGGCGATGCTTGTTGATCAATGCGACGCGATCCGCCTCCACGCGCGGAGCATCCAGGCGCATCTCGATTTCTCGCTGGCCCCGGCTCCACACGCGGCGCTGGGTGCGGCTGGCTCGAAACCGATCCACCGGAACGCGGATTGGCTGGCAAGCCTGGCAAGCCGCGCACGCGGTCTGGTAGAAAAAATGGCCAGCGCGGCGGTATCCCAATTCCCACAACTTGTCCACCTCGGCACCATCCAACTTTCTCCTGGGAAAGTACAGTGGCATGCATGCGACTTCCCCCTGCAGGTAGGGACACGGCTCGGGTTCGCGCATTAGTGGAACGAGGAAATCGGTGCTGGACATGGTCGACCTGGTGCCGCGGGCAGGCGAAGAAATCCCGGTATCCCTTTTAGCCTAATGGATAACGGGGCAAACGTCGAACCATTGCCGATTTTGTTTTTCCATCCATTCCTGCGCCGCCTCGGGGCCCCAGCTTCCTACCGGGTAGGTATGCAAGGGTGGAGCAGCCGGGCTGCGCCATGCAGCGATAATCGGATCGATGATCTGCCAGGCCAACTCCACTTCGTCGCTGCGCGCGAATAAACTGGCATCACCCATCAACACGTCCTGCAGCAAACGTTGGTAGGCGTCCGGCATGGGGCCACTGGCCCGGTCGAACCGGAAATCAAGCTGGCTCAAACGCAGCTTCATGCCAGCATCAGGCACCTTGGACTGGAAGTGGATTTGAATCCCCTCGGCGGGCTGGATTTGAATCACCAACCGATTGGTCAGCGGACTCGACTTGGACGAATTGCCGAACAAGCAGTGGGGCGGTTCGCGAAACACCAGCACGATTTGGGTGGTGCGGCAACTCATGGCTTTGGCGCTGCGAAGGTAGAAGGGCACGCCATTCCACCGCCAATTATCGATGTGCAACCGCAAGGCCGCATAGGTTTCAGTGGGGCTATCCGGAGCAACGCCTTCCTCTTGGCGGTATCCTTCGTACTGGCCACGCACCCCGCATTGTGCAAAGTCGGCTCCTTGCATCGGCCGCACCGCCTGCAGCACCTTGACCTTCTCATCCCGCACGAGGTCGGCGTTGAATTTGACCGGGCCTTCCATGGCCGTGATCATCATCAACTGGAACAAGTGGTTCTGAAACATGTCGCGCAACACGCCCGACTTGTCGTAGTACGCACCGCGCCGCCCCACCAAAACTTCTTCCGCTACCGTAATCTGAACATGGTCGACATAATTACGATTCCACAGCGGTTCGAAGATGGCATTCCCAAACCGCAGCACCATGATGTTCTGGACGGTCTCCTTACCCAGATAATGGTCGATGCGGTAGATCTGGTCTTCGCGAAACACCTTGAAAAGCGAAGCATTGAGCTGCCGGGCCGATTGCAAATCGGTACCAAAAGGTTTTTCGATAACGATCCGGCGAGCGGCCTGACTATCATCGGCCAACCCCGCCTGGCCCAACTGGGCCGCAGCCAGTTCGTAGAGCTGAGGCATGGTGGCAATGTAATACACCCGATCGGTGGGTCGCCCCCCTTCGATCTCCTGCAACCGCGCAGCCAGCGTTTGAAAGTCTTCGGCCGACTGAATGTCTCCCGGTTGATAGAACACGTTGGCGATGAACGAGTTCCATGCTTCGGGATCAAATTGATCACCCAGGAACTTCTGCGTGGATTCCGTTAGCTGTTTGCGCCACTGGTCGTCGGAGAACTTGCTGCGCGCCACCCCGACGATCCGCGTTTCGGGCGGCAGCCGGCTTTGACAGTGCAGCCGATACAGCGCCGGAATCAACTTGCGGCTCGTGAGATCTCCCGACGCTCCGAAAATCACGATCGTATGTGCCATCGTTGTTGCTCCTGTATGGGCGTCGGCAACCTGCTGCCACCTGCACGGCGCCTGCCGCCGCGCAGTTTTCCCTTGCCGCCCGGGCGAGTTGTCCGCAAACGGAAACCGATCAATCGCGCGGGGGACGCCGCAGCTTGATCCACTCGGTGTGGAATGTCCCCTCCCGATCGATACGCTGGTAGGTGTGGGCACCGAAGTAATCGCGCTGGGCCTGCAACAGATTCGCCGGCAACCGCTCGCGGCGATAGCTGTCGTAGTAGTCGATGGCAGCACTGAAGGCCGGTGTGGGGATCCCCAACTGCTTGGCCGCCATCACCACGGCCCTCCAGGCTTCCTGATTCTTCGCAATGATTTGTGTGAAATATGGAAACAGCAGCAAGTTTTCCAGGTCGGGCTGGGCATCGAACGCCTCCTTGATGCGATCCAGGAACTGAGCCCGGATGATGCATCCGCCACGCCATAGCAGAGCGCAATTGCCATAATTCAGCCCCCAATCGTGTTCCTGGCTGGCAGCCTGCAACTGGACAAACCCTTGCGCGTAACTGCAGATCTTGGAAGCATACAAAGCTCGACGCACGGATTCGATAAAACGCTCTCGCTCGTCGACCAGAGCTTGTGTGGCCGCAGCAAAGGGGGGATTGTGGTCGGACGATGGCGTCGGCAACACTTTGCTGGCCCGCACCCGCGCCGCTTTGGCGGCCGACAAAGCCCGAGCATATACCGCCATGGTTACCAATGTACTGGGAACGCCCAGATCCAATGCCAACTGGCTCATCCACTTGCCGGTCCCTTTGGCCCCGGCTACGTCCAGGATCTTATCCACCAGGTAGCCGTCGCCATCGGGCTGATCGTCCTTGACCGAGAAGATATCGCGGGTGATTTCGATCAGGTAGCTTTCCAGCTCGCCCCGATTCCACATATCGAATACGTCATAGAGTTCTTCGTTGTTCAAACCACCGGCTTCCTTGAGCAAATGATAGGCTTCGCAAATCAATTGCATGTCGCCGTATTCGATGCCGTTGTGGACCATTTTGACGTAATGGCCTGCTCCCCGCGGACCGACCCATTCGCAGCAAGGAATATCCCCGTTGGGACCCACCTTGGCAGCGATAGCCTGGAAGATGGGCTTGATAATCGGCCAGGCGTCCGGACTGCCACCAGGCATCAAACTGGGGCCCTTCAGCGCCCCTTCTTCGCCCCCCGACACGCCACAGCCGACGTACAGCAGGCCCTTGCTCTCCACGTACTCGGTCCGGCGTTCCGTGTTCGTGTAATGTTCGTTTCCACCATCGATCAGCACGTCCCCCGGTTCCATGTGCGGTAGGAGCTGTTCGATCAGCGCATCGACGGGCGGGCCAGCCTTGACCATCATCATGACTTTGCGCGGGCGGGCTAGCGAGGCGACCAATTCTTCGATGGAATGGCATCCTACGAAATTCTTCCCCTTTCCCCGGCCAGCAATAAACTGGTCCACCTTTTCTGTAGTCCGGTTGTAAACGCTGACACGGTACCCACGGCTCTCGATATTCAGCGCCAGGTTCTCGCCCATTACGGCCAGCCCAATCAAGCCGATGTCTGATTTCTGTTCACTCATTGATTCGTGCCTTCTTTTCACATTGAGAGGGGCGTGTCGCTATTCGATTGGGACGGCGCATGACCGGCATACAACGCTGGAACGGGCTCGCCCCCTAGCGTTGCCCTGCCGACTTGCAAACCTACCCCACTGACGGGGAGCTACCAGCCGTCACGCCGTCCGACCAATCGTCTGTTATAGGTGAACTCGCCTCGGTGAAAACGGGGGTTCCCAGGATGCGAACCCCATTTCGTCCGAGGGTGTCCAGGCAGAACAAGCTGGGGATGGCAGCGGTCCCTGACGAGGGCAGAATCATGCGGTTGGATGGCTCTCCCTCGCCCTTAGTCCCTTCGAGGGGCAGGGACCGCGTGTGGTAGCGCTCCGTCCGTCGAGGCGCACGCAGTACCTCAATCACCTCAAAAACGTCAAAGTCGCTTCGTGGCATATCCGATACAATCCTGGGAACACACTTGACGCGTATTCCCGAGCACATTAGAAAGACGAGTAGGCAGTCGAGTTTATCCAGGCTGCCTAATCGGCAAGATCTGGTATTTGGTATTGTGGCAAATTACATTGCTGCTCCGAGAACCTAGAAGGCGTCGTAGCCAAGTGGCTAAGGCAGCGGATTGCAAATCCGTTATTCGCGGGTTCGACTCCCGCCGACGCCTCTTTTTCTTTACCTTGACGTAAACCCGTCCCCCCAAAATCGCATCTCCTGGGACGATTCGCACGGTACGTCACCGCAGGATGGGTAGAATGAGTCCGTTCTACGCATCTCTTCTCCCCCCGCCTACGTTAAAAGGGACTGCTTGCTGTGATCTCATCAGCGGTGAAGCGCAACCGAATCCATTGCCTGCTCTTGTGGGGGTTGGCCAGCGGATCGATCGCCGGTTGCGGATGGGAAGGCGACGCGCAGCAAAATGAATGGCGGGTGTTGCCACCACCACCGATTTCCCCACGCGTTTGGGAGCCGCAAGTGGTGGCTGAAGTCAACGCATTCTGCGGGGACTGCCATATCGCGCCCGACCCGACAACCTTTCCACGAGGCCGCTGGGCGGAAGAGGTGGAACGCGGATTCGGTTTCTATGAGGAATCGGGACGCCATGATCTGCATCCCCCACCGCGGGAATTGGTGGTCCAGTTTTATCAGGCTCGTGCACCTGAGTCTCTCCCGTTGCCACCGCCGGTGCGCGATACCAACACCAGTCCGGTGCGATTCCGACGCGTGGACATTCCATGGCCCGGCGGCGGGCGATCCCGCCCCAGTGTCAGCCATCTGCGATCGCACCCAACTGGGCTCTATGTTTGCGACATGAACTCGGGCATCGTCGGCGATATCTCCTTTCAGCAATTGCAGCCGGTTTCCAGGGAATTGGTGCGAGTCCAGGTGGCTGGGCACATCGAGGAGGCAACCCTGGAGCCCGAGGGGCACACCGGATGGCTAATTGCCCAAATGGGCTCGGTGGGTCCAGAGGATCACGATCGGGGAGCGGTCCTGTTCCAGCCGGTGAATCTGCAGGAACCGCAATGGACCGTGGCGGATCGCTTGGGACGCGTGGCAGATGTCCAAGCGGGAGATTTCAACGGCGACGGTGCCACCGATGTCGCCATCGCGGACTTTGGGTGGCATCGATCCGGCGGTCTTCACATCGCCCTGCAGCGCCTCGGGGGTGCAGCGCCCCCCACCCGCTTCGCAGTGCAGACGATCGACCCTCGACATGGTGCCAGCCACCTGCACGTCCGCGACTTGGATGGGGACGGGGATCTGGACCTGGTCGCCCTGCACAGCCAGGAATATGAGACGGTGACGGCATACATCAACGATGGCGGGGCCAACTTCACCACACGGACGCTGTTCGCTGCCCCCGTCCCCGATTTCGGATGCAGCAGCTTGGAAATGGCGGATCTGGATGGGGATGGCGACGAAGATCTGGTGCTAACCAATGGCGACAGCATGGATTCATTTCTGCTCAAACCCCACCATGGGGTGCAATGGCTGGAGAATCGGGGAGGCCTGGATTTTCAATACCACTTGATTGCACGGCAAGGCGGGGTGTACGGTGCCGCTGTAGGCGACTTGGATGGCGACGGCGATTTGGATATCGCAGCCTGCGCGATGACTTGGAAGCAAGAAGACCACAATCCACTGGTGTGGTTCGAGCAGACAGAGCGCGGGGCGTTCACGCTGCACGCGTTGACGTTTTCTAACGATCAACATGCGTGCATCGAGCTGGGAGATTGGGACCGTGACGGAGACTTGGATATCGCCGTAGGAGAGTTCGACATGTATATCGCACTCCCCTATCTGGGATCGATCTGGTGGAACGAAGGTCCTCGTTTGGACGGTGACTGACCTATCCCAATCGGTGCGCTGCGACGCAACTGAGAAACCGGACAAGCGAGAACGTGGACGGTGGGCCCCGGGGATTCGGGTAACCCCGCCCCGCCTGCATCCTAGACTGCAGCGCCGGCGATTGCTTGCTGGTCGGGGTCCGGTGTCAAATGAGCCAGATGCATTCGCGCGTTGGCATCCAGATCGCCGAATGCGGCAGGTCGATTGAACTCCGCATGGATCATGACGGAATTGATCCCCGAACCGATCCCTAGAAGCGCCACCTGGTGCTGAGGATGAATCCTTTGTGCCAGTATCCCCATGGCCAACGCTGTCGGCAGGGCTACCGATCCGGTATTCCCCATCCAGGGAAATGTGGCGATGTCGCGCCGGGAGGGCAATTGCAACGATTCGAGCATCAAACGGCGGTGGGCCGCACCGACTTGATGGCAAACAGATGCATCGATCTGTTCGCGCCGCAGACCGCTGGACAGCAATCGCTCGAATGTTTGTGCGCCGACCGCTACACCGGCCTGCAGCAGCTCTTCTGAATCCGTCTGCATCAACGGTTGCATGCCGGAGCCGGCCTGATCGGTATCGCTTTGACACAGCCGGTGATGGTGGCACTCGGCCTGAGCCACGGCGGCCCGCATCCAGTTTTCGGTGCGGCTTAGACTGCGATGCACCAACAAGACTGCGCAACTGCCGGAGCCGATGGTCAGCGAAGCGAAGGATGGCTTGATCGTCTTACGGGTCAGGTCGCGATTCGAGTTCAAGAACGCAATGGTGGACTCGACCAAATTGCGCGAGTTTTCGGTTCCGACGACGATGCCAGCGCGGATCGCGCCCGACTCGATCAACGTGGCAATTTGCACCATGCCGTTGAGCAAACCCAGGCAGGCGTTCGATACGTCGTAGACCCAGCAATCGGAGGACAACCCAAGTTCCGCATGCACGCGACAAGCCGTAGCCGGCTCGAGATAGTCGCGGCAGACGCTGGCATGGATCAGACAGCCTACTTGCTGCGGATCGAGGCCTGCCCCTTCCAATGCACGCCGAGCACTGGTGGCACTTGGCCCCCCGATGCTCGTTCCCGGCGGCCACAGCCGACGTTCCGCGATGCCACTCATCAACTCCAAACGACCGGGCGGCAGGCGTAGACGTTGGTAAACGTCCTCCAACTGCCGTTCGATTTCCTCACTGGTTACCACTTGGGGTGGCAGGGTGAAACCGATCGATTCAATGGCCACGTTTTGAAACACAAGCTGCATGGCAATTCTGCGCAGTGGGAGAACGAAGAAGGATTGGCGACGGTCCGACGCTCCATTTTGAAGCTGGACGGTTCGATTGACAACCGCGCCGGACGGCTCCATCCAGCCACTACTGCTGCGCGGCCAATCGCGGTCGCCGGGGTCATGCCGCCACCTGCACTGACGGCGCATCTCGCGCGGTGCAATAGCAAACGGGCCGCGGAGCAATCATGCCCCGCGGCCCGCTATGAGAATTCACCGACAGGCAGCGTTCCAATTACCAGGTGCGGCCCTTCTTCCAGGTCTGCTCGACTTCAGGTGCGATCTGATCCAGCAGGTCGTCCATATCATCGTCGCCTTGAGCAAAGACCGAATCGGTCAACCCCTCTCTGCCAATCTGCACCGGCCCTGCAACCTGGCCGGTCAGCCGCGAGCCGATGGGCGTCGTGGTCGGTTGCAACTCGATTTGCTCGATCGCCGGAGCTTCGCTGTCGGTGTCCAAACCAGCAGCGCTGCGAGCCAGAGAGCCAGCGCTGAGGGCCGCCGACCATTCCCCTTCGCCGGCCCCGCCACCGTTCAAATAGTTGATCACCAGCAGTGCGTCGACCGGACTGATGAAGTTGTCGCCGTTGGTATCGACGTACAATCGGCGGCCCGATTCACCTTCACCGCCTCCGGCAGGCAGCGAGCCCGATCCGCCGCTGTTCAACCAGTTGATCACCCCAAGGGCGTCGATGGGCGATACGTATCCATCGCCGTTCACATCCAACGGGTTGTTGTAATTGTGGTACCCTTCGCCGCCACCTCCGCCGTTGCCGCCAGGCAGAATGTTCAGGCTGTCAAAGCCGAAGCGGATCTGGTCGAAAGTCACCACCGCGGGCGGCTCAAAGGTCAGGGTATCGTGCAACGGTGTCAGGTCGGCTGGATCACCGATGAAGTTTGCAGTCCCCGGTGCCTTGGCCGTCATCGTAATAACGAACAGCAATTGCTCGTCCGATCCCAGCGCCGTATCCGTGGTTTGAACTGCGCCAATCTCATTGATAATGCCTACGGTGCGAATATCACCGCTGCGAACGCGCTGGTAATTCGGTCCAAACTGAACCTGGAAACCCAGGTCGGGATCGTTGGTAGTGCTGGCAACCGGACTAACCAGATTCGCGGAGTACAACACGTCTTCGTAAGCTGCGAATACTCCGCGATCGACACCAAAGCCTCGCAGGTCCTGAACAAATCCTCGCAACTGAAATTGGCTACCCGCTTGGATCTCGGTGATTTCCTGTCCATTGAGATCCGTTACACGGAGGTTCAGCGCTACGATGTCGTCGGCATCGGCGTCACCCACACGGACCGTCACGGTAGCTCGGCTTTGGATACCCCGCGTGTCCTGAATGGTGTACGTGAACTGGTCCGCGCCATTGAAACCACCGGGGACTTGGAACGGCGTGTAAGTCACGACGTCGTCCGATGGATCGGCCGTGTTCCTGGTATCGATGGCAACGCGACCATGCAGGCCGTCGGTGGTGGCAACAATCGAGATGACTCCCGTGGAACCGGGTCGGTCGTTGGCCAATACGTCGATGGGGAAATTGATGGCTGACGAAGGAATGGACTGGGGAACCGAATCGTCGACGGCTACCGGAAATTCGATGCCATCTCCGATGATCTCGACGCTCGTCCCGAGGAAGCGAATTTTTTCGACAGGAACCTGGCTGCCGGGAGTATCGAACAGCAAGACCTCGCTGAGCGGGTCATCTGCCGGGTCGGGCGTAAACGTTGCGATCCCCGGCGATCGAGCTGCAAAGGTTACCTCCGCCAGTACGACCGGGTCAGGATCCGCCATGACCTGACGCTGGTTGAATGCTCCCAACTCGTCGACGATCCCCGGAATGGTGGCATCTCCGGATCGGAAGTTGAGGTAATCGTTGAGGAACCTGACCTCAAAATTGAAACCATCGTTCGGATCGGTCGATGGTACCGTCGAAACCAGTTGCAGGTTGTACAACAAATCGGCATAGGCAGAGAACACGCCAGCAGCCGTTCCGGGATTGGTCAAGCTGAACCGCAGGTCATCCACCAACAACTGGACTTTAAAGTCCTGCCCTTGTTGGACGGCCGTGATGGGCACGCCGTTCAAGTCGGTCGCTACGGCCTTGATCTCCACCAGGTCGTCGGTCCGATCGCCCGGCAGAGTGTGCAGGGTGACTTTGGCCGAGACTTGATTGCCAGCACTGTCGGCCGCCGTGTAGGTGAACGTTTCGGTACCACCGAAATCTCGAGCCGGCGTGTACCGTAGGGATTTGCCACCGGTGGCGATGGAGATATTGCCACCCTGATTCGGCTGCGTTACCGAGATGATGGTCAAAGCCCCGGCCTGTCCTTCAATATCGTTGGCCAGGACATTGAGCGGGAAGTCGACCGCATTGGTAGCGACATCGAAACTGTCGTCGATGGCGATGGGCTTCTCGAAAAACAAATTGACATCCACCACCACGGTGGCCGTGTCCATTTCACCAGCCGAATTGCGCATGGTGTAGGTGAACGTGTCCTGACCGATGAAGCCATTGGGCGGCGTGTAACGAATGAGGTTGTTGTCGATCTGAACCAGCCCACCGGCGTTGCTTGGATTCTGGATGTTGACAATGGTCAGCGACTCGCCGGGCAGCTTGAAGTCATTGGCTAACACATCCAGCGGATTTTGCACTGAATTGCGCGGCACTGAGAAGCGATCATCGACGGCCAGATTCAAGGTGTCGACAATCGTCAAGCGATAATCCTCGACCTCGCCAGCCAACACTTCGCCTGTGGGTCCGATATCACGTAGCGGCGAGTAACGGAAGCGAGCGAACGTATCCCCCAGGAGGGCATTGCCGGGGGCCGCAAATGCGATCGACGTGGTGCCGGTTCCCAACTCGAAATCGGTAATGATCTGTTCGCCGATGTCGTTGAAATCGCCATCCTGATTGAAGTCGACCCAACCCTGCAGGAAGGCTGGCGCGCCCGTGGTGTTGGTAGCCGTGACCGAGATCCGGTTGTTGGTGCTGCCGGCGACCAGCGGTCGGGATAGCACTACGCCGTCTTCGTCGTCGATGACATTTCCGTTGGCGTCGGTGGGGCCGTTCAGGTCATCCCCCAAAGCCGTATCAGAAAACTGACTAGCCTGCTCCGAATCCCAGTTGGCCCCCAAACGCAGACCATCGAGGAATCCATGTCGCGCGACACCATAGCTTTGAGGTGCATCCCCAAAGTCAACGGTCAATCGGTTGCCGAAGTCCAGTCCCGCAGCACGTATCGCATCGGTCGCGGGATCTCCCGTCAAGACAATGGTGTGCTCGTTATCGGCTGCCGGACCGGGATATGTTTGCACGAACCCCGGTGAGACGACTTCGCGGATCGTATAAGTTCCGGGACCGGGGAAGGTCAGTTTATACGTGCCATCTGCAGCCGTCTGCGTAGCAGGTTCACCAATGTCGATGCGATTGTCACCGTCACTGTCGATGTAGATCCAAACGCCAGCGATGCCGCCCTCACCCGCGTCGCGTTGTCCATTGCCATTGGCGTCGTTGAACTTCAAGCCAGTGATGTTGACGTTGATCCGTTCATTGCCGAAGTTCACGCCCGAGCGCGTTTGATTCGCGCCGACATTGACTACAACCGCCGGATCGGTGGTCAATCGGAATCCAACCGGCACTTCTTCTCGAATGACGTGATTGCCCGGCGGTACATTCAAGACGTACGAGCCATCGGCGCCGCTGAATACAAAGAACTCACCCGGGTCATACCCGCCGTTGCTGTTCAGGTCCGTAAAGACCCTTACTTGGGGCAGCGGTGCGTCCGGAGCATCGAAGGTGCGACTCAAGTTGCGATCTTCAAAGATGCTACCGGTTATGGTCGCACCGCCCGCCTTGCCGGTTGCCAGCCCCCAAGCCATGTTGGCCGCCGAATTCTGCATGCCAAATTGGATGGCGCTGGCCAGTGGATCGTACGTGTCCGTACCGAATTGAACATCTTCATCGTCCGGCGTGCCATAGATGCCGTCAGGTCCGACCCCAAGCAATCCGGTCAGATTGCCACCGGAGTCCATAATCTGGTTGGACGCATTGTTATTTAAAGTGTGCCAGGCGCCGAAGTAGTGCCCCGCTTCATGAGCGGCGACCGAACCGATGGCGTCCACCAACACGTCCTCGAGCGGAACGTTGGCAGCGCGCGGGATCGGTCCCCAAAGAGGCAAGATGTTATCCAGCAACACGACCGCGGTTTCCGTCGTATCGAAATTGCCGATGTCAACGCTCTCAGCAATACCGATCGTCGGAATCAGCAACTCCGACTGCGTACCACCAATGATGATGCGGCTGACGTGGGGATCGGTAAACGGATCCGCATGGTCGCGGCTGTTGAGAATCTCCAACGCAAATTGACCGGCCACTCCGGTAGCGAAGTAATCTCCATTGCCGCCGGTCGAGGAGACGGCGGTGGGACCGTAAAACTTGCTCTTGAATACGTCGATAATCTTGTCGATGACGCGACTCTCGTCAGCCGGTTGCAGTCCCCAACCCGCTAGGAAGCTGGACAGAGGCGAGAGACGGGCCTGCCCCACTGCGCCGAACATCTCGCGCCGGATATTCGCGCCGTCGAAATCCAAGAAGATCTTCTGCACCGTGCCGACAGGTTCCGATTCCAGGACCGGCCGGCGAGCCCGTACGGTCAGCGTGTAAGTCTGCGTGGGAGTAGGCGTGAAGGCCTCGCTGATCCGGGCGTAGTACCGGCCATCGGCCGGTACAATGAAGGCCAAACTGACCGTTCCACCCGTCGACAGAGGACTATCTGGAATCGGATATCCTCCTCCCACCGGTTGCTGATTGGCAATAATCTCCTTGCCCGTACCATCGAAGAATGCCAAATCGAGCTGAGTGATCAAGTTGGCAGTAGCCGTGGCATCAATAATATCCCCTGCCTTCAAGTCGAAGGCGAAGTAATCCTCATCGCCGACTCCCGAGGGGCTCGTCGTCAGCGTCCCCACGATGGCCAGGCCGTCATTCTGGTTCGGCCCCGTGCCCAGGTTCATGAAGTTGGCCTTCGACAGAACGTCGTTCGGCTCGGATTCACTAACCGTATTAAAACCTAGTGTCCCTTCGCCGGCTGACCCCGAATTGCCGCTTGCGCCCCCGTACTGCATTTCGCTGATCGCTGCATACTGCTGGTAGGAGAGCGAGGGGGGCAGAAAAGCCGTGCTCTTACCGATCGGGGGATAATACATGCCGTCCGACCAGGGGCCGACTGCCAGCAAACGCCGATCTTCGAGTGTTTCAAATGTCCGCAGCGTGTTGCGTAGCTTCGCCCGTTGACGGTCGGCGAGCTGGTGCTTGGACTTTCTTTGGGCTTGGTCAGACTTGCGTGTCTTCACTTTGATATGTCCCCAAAATCGTGCAAATGAGCCTGGCGTAAGTTACTGGAAGGAGTCTTCCTACCTGGACGAACAAGGCAAAAAGAGATGGTTGGATTGGGCAGGATGTGCTACCCAGCACACACTCGCCCGACTTGATAAGATGCGAGGTTTGGGTAAAAAGGCAGTCTCGATTCTAATTCCGCTCCCTCCCGTGTCAACGAACCGCATTGCTTCTCTGATGGTTCTGTTTCCCCCAGAGTTCCAAACGGGGTGGGAATTTTCCGGTCGCAAGGACCGCACTTACCAAGCCCCTGATAGCCGGGCTTCTCCGCCAATCCTCGGGGGCGTGCCCGGCTCGGGCGCCACGAGACACCTCCTTTGGGGAGCCCGGCTGGAGAATCACAATGCCGTCATCGCCCCCGGCAGTCGATCAGCCATCGCGATTCGGCCGGCCAGGGGCGGTGTCAGACAGAAGGTTGCCACGGCTAAAAACTGGGGTTCGCCCCCCAATTCCCGAAGATGGGGGCAGCCGTTCAGCAGGTCTCACTTGGGGGGAGTCAGAACTTTCTCCAATTTCTCTTTGATCAGACGCGCCCACAACTTATA
>RFIQ01000464.1 GCA_003695565.1 Planctomycetota bacterium
AACGTCGACAGCCTAAAATAGACGGTTCCCGGAAACTGCATCCCATTGTTGTTCTGCCGCAGCGATATCCACCCACAGAGAATTCCCTTGGTCCATCTCGAGCTTTCCATCGCCGCCGATTTCACGGCTCAACCCCTGGAACCGCTTCTCACATGGTGGTTGGAGCGGTTGGGGGTTCGCCCGCGTTTTGCCCTGGCGCAGTACGATCAGGTCGAACAGACCTTGTTGGCCGAGAGGAATGTCTTCCGCAGTTCGGACGCGGGCTGGAACCTGATCCTCCTCCGCCGCAGCCGCTGCGCGCTCGAGCGGCTCGACGGATTGGCCCAGGCCTTTCACGCTGCGGCGCGGGGCAGTGAGCGAAACTGGGGAGTCGTGGTGCTGGATGATCTGGTGGATGGCGATTCCACGGCCCAGCGATCGCCGACGGTTTGGCACGTGGCGCAACAGTTGGTTGATCGACTTGCCGACATTCCGAACGTGCATGTTTGGAGTTCGCGGGATATCGATCGCATCTATCCTACTGACACGGTGGTCGACCCGATTGCGGCCCAGGCCGGAGACATTCCATTTTCCATGGAATACCACTGGGCGATTGCCACTTTCTTGACCCGCCAACTGCACGCGCGGTTGCGTCGCCCCTACAAGGTGATTGCAACCGATTGCGACAATACGCTGTGGGGTGGCGTGGTCGGCGAAGTCGGTCCAGGGCAGTTGGAATTCAGCGCGCGTCACCTGGCCTGGCAACGGGCGTTGGTCCAGTGTGCGGAGTCCGGGATGTTGGTCTGTCTGTGCAGCCAGAACAATCCGGGCGACGTGTGGCAGGTCTTCGAACAATGCCCAGAGATGCGGCTACAACGGAAACACCTTGTCGCCTCGCAAATCAATTGGTTGCCCAAGCCGGAGAAGCTGTGCAGGTTGGCGGAAGAACTCGGTGTGGGGCTGGACAGTTTTCTGTTCGTCGACGACAGCCCGCTGGAAATCGCCCAAGTCCGGGCACAATTGCCCATGGTAACTTCGGTGCCTTTCCCCGTCGCTGGCGGCGGGAATCCGGGATCCAGCGAATCGCCCCCAGTGACGGTTTGGCTCAGGCACCTGTGGCCGCTCGACCGGCATGCCGTGACCAATGCCGATCAGCAACGGACCGAGAGCATGCGCCGCGAAGCGACGCGCCGCCGGTATCGCAAGCAGTTTTCCACCCTGCGGGAATTCTGGCAGTCGCTGGATCTGTGCGTCGAGTTCGCCGATCTCGATTCGCAGCACGTGGAGCGTGCCGCTCAGTTGTGCCAGCGCACCAACCAGATGAACATGTCTCTGCGTCGTCATTCTGCTGGACAACTGTCCGATCTGGCCGTGCGTCCGAGTTGGCAGGCATGGACCGTGGTTGCGCGCGATCGTTTTGGGGATTACGGACAAACCGGCTTGATGGTGGTCGAATATGCGAGCGATCATGCGCGCGTGGACACATTTCTGCTCAGTTGCCGCGCGTTGGGGCGAACCGTCGAGTTCCAGATGTTGCGAGAACTGGGCCGCCGGGCGCTGCAACATGGTCGAGATACCGTTCGCATCGATGTGGTGGCGGGCCCTCGCAATCAGCCCGCGCGGGCGGTGGTGGAGCTCTTGGCGGGGCGTGCGGTAACCGGTGAGGGGTGGGTGGATATCGCCGCCCATCGGCTGGCCCAGCTCGATCCGATGGAAGCCGCTGAATTGTGCGCTCGAGCGGCCGAGGTATCGTCCCCATCAGATGCGTCGGCCGATGAGCATCCTGCCCCCGCGGCACCAGCCAGCTCGGGGACAAGTTCCCTGCCCCAGGGTAGTTCGCCGGCAGCCGGGCAGGGGCCGGCCGAGTATACCGATCTTCGCTGGATCGAACGGATACCTGGTGCGTTCCATAGTGTCGCGCGAATTCAACAGGAATGGAAGGGATCGGCCCCGGCAGTCCAGCGTCGACACGGGCAGTACAGCCCACCTCGCACGGACCTGGAACGCGTTCTGGTTGATGCCTGCGAGCAAGTCGTGCACTTGAAGCAAGTTGGTGTGGAAGATGCGTTCCGCGATCTGGGCCTTACCTCGATCCAACTCGTGCTGCTCCATAGTCGGATGTGTAACGCGTTGCATGCGGATTTGCCCATCACTGATTTCTTTGCTGCGTCCACGCTGCGGCAGTTGGCGCAAGTCATTGAGCGATCGGCATCGCAGCCCGGCGGCCACGCGGCAGACCAGCCCGGGCCGCTGGCCGAACCCGTTGCCATCGTCGGCATGGCGGGGCGATTTCCGGGTGCTGAGGATGTCGATGCATTCTGGCGCAATCTGGCGGCCGGCATCGAGTCGATCGTGGACCTGGCCGATGACCAACTCAACTTGCCTGCCGATTCACCCTGGCGTCGCCGTCCGGATCTGGTGCGGCGCAGTGCGCACCTCGACCAGGCGGACGCATTCGACGCCGCGTTCTTCGGGATCTTTCCGCGCGAAGCCCAGTTGATGGATCCGCAGCATCGCGTGTTGCTCGAATGCGGGTGGCACGCGCTGGAGGATGCCGGTTATTGCCCCGACGATGTGGCCGGATTGGTGGGCGTTTTCGCGGGGTGCTACATGAACACCTACGCCCTGGCCAGCCTGGCCACCAGGCCCGAGTTGCTGCGGCGTTTGGGCGACTCGTTCTTCGGCGGTGAACTACCGGCGGAACTCGGCTTCGACAAGGATTACCTGGCCACGCGCCTGGCGTTCTTCCTGGATTTGAAGGGGCCTGCCGTCACGGTCCAAACCGCTTGTTCGACGTCCCTGGTCGCTATCATCCAGGCCTGTCAGGCGCTGCAGAATCGCCAATGCGACATGGCCCTGGCTGGAGGCGTGACCATTCGATTTCCGCAGCGACGGGGGTATGTGTACACCGAAGGCAGCATCGTTTCCCCGGACGGCCATTGCCGAGCGTTCGATGCCGACGCCCGCGGCACGGTGTTCGGTGACGGAGCCGGGATGGTGGTATTGAAACGCCTGGAGGACGCTCGACGGGACGGAGACCACATTTACGCCGTCGTGCGCGGCTGGGGCATCAACAACGACGGACATCGCAAAGTCAGCTATCCGGCGCCCAGCCCCGACGGTCAGGCAGCAGCCATCGTGGCGGCCCTGCAATCGGCCGGTCTGTCGGCCGAATCGATCTCCTACATCGAAGCGCATGGTACCGGCACTTCGCTGGGCGATCCCATCGAAGTCTCGGCGCTCACGGCGGCGTTTCGCCGTTGGACCTCGCGGACGGGATTCTGCGGCATCGGATCGGTCAAAACCAACATCGGCCATCTGGATGTGGCGGCCGGAGTGACCGGCGTGATCAAAGTCTGCCAAGCCCTGCGACATGAAATGCTGCCCGCCACTCTCCATTTCCGGCGTCCCAACCCCAACATCGACTTCGATCGTACGCCGTTCTATGTGGTTGCCGAGTCGCAGCCGTGGCCTCGTTCGCAGCGGCAGGAGGGGGGTGATGCTAGCACCGCCGCCGTA
>RFIQ01000465.1 GCA_003695565.1 Planctomycetota bacterium
GCGGGAGAAACGCTGTATGCCCGCATGGGATCTCCGGTGACTGGATGGGCAAATTTCGAATCGGCCGTGGACGGCGGTTCATTGGGCTATCTGGTGGGGCTGGACCTCAGCCGAGAGGGGTTGTTGTTGCCCGGTTTCCCGTTGCGGTTATTGCCTCCCACGTTCGAACATGCCGAGTTCGAAGGGGCACCGGTGGTGTGGGAAAACTTGATCGTGGCTGCGATTCTGGAGAGGGATAACGTAGGGGTGCGCCGAGGAGTGGCTGCCTTCAATCGCTGGACGGGGGATCTGGTGTGGTATACCGGGCCCCTGGCGTCCGGTTCGGTCGATGGTATCGAACGGGCCAATTATATCTCGCACCAGTTGGTTTCCTCGGCCGGCGGTCGGCTGTTTTACAATACGAATCTGGGACACGTCGTGTGCTTGGATCCGGCCGACGGCCGGGTGATATGGCAAACGCGGTACCGTCGCGAGAGCCTGCAAGGGCGCACCTATCCGCGACCGGATCGATTCCGTTATCGCACCGTCACTCCGTGCCTGGTGTCCGGAGGGTTGGTTTATTGTGCGCCCCAAGATGCTCCCGAGGTGTTCGCGCTGGACGCCACCAACGGCGCACTGGTGTGGTCCAGCGATGCCGGCGGGACCGAGGATGCCATCCACCTGGTGGGAATCGCTGGCGAGAATCTGGTATGCGGCGGCGATCATGTGGTGTGGTTGGACCGAGGCAGCGGTCGGATGATCGCTCGGTTTCCAGGAGCCAACACGCCCGGCATGGTTCATGCATTGCCGGATCCGCGCGGGTTGGGACGAGGCCTGGTGGTGGGAGACCAGGTCTATTGGCCGGTGGCTGGCGAGGTGTTGGTGTTGCAGCCCGACGATCCATCGCCGGAGGTCGCGCCGTCGTCCACCGGAGATGACTCTCAGGTGCAATTGACTGTCCCGAAGCCCGTTCGGATCGCAGCGCGCTATCCATTGGGGTCCCGGGGCGCCGAGGGGGGTAATCTCGTGCCCGCCGGGGAATACCTGATCTATGCCAGCCCGCGGCGGATCATGGCTTTCGAACGTTCGCCCCGAGATGCGCGCGGAGCCTGGCCCAAGTTCTAACCGGTGTGATCGATGGTCGGGTGGCTGGTGCGCCCCCCGCGGGGCTGACGCAGTGGTCGGGGCATCGGCGCGGGGCATCGTGCGACTGGATCGATCGCGACAGTCGCCGGTTTCATGTACAATAGCGGACGTCGGAAGTGGTACGGAACGGCGAGCATCGCGTCGGGCGAAACTGGTGGGGTCGCTCATTCCGGTCGGTACCGCCGATCAGCCAACAGGTTTTCATTGAAGTTTCCCAGGAGAGATGAGCATGCAACCGAACAAGCGAACGGCGAGAGTTTCTCGTCGCGACGTGTTGAAATGGACGGCCGCCGCATCGGCCGTGTGGACTTTCCCCGCTCCCAAGTCCAGGGCCTCAGCCAATGACGAAATTCGCGTGGGGTTCATCAGTTGCGGGAGTCGCGCCGGCCAGCACCTGGGGGTTTTCAAAAGTATGCCCGAAGTCCGGGTGACCGCGCTGTGCGATCCGGACGGCAAGCGCGTGGAAGGTGCCGCCAAGCAGGTGCCGGGCGCCAAGAAGTTTTCCGATTTGCGCGCGCTCTTGGACGATCAGCAAATCGATGCAGTGGTCATCGCATCGTGCAATCATTGGCACTGTCTTGCGTCGATCTGGGCCATGCAAGCTGGAAAAGACGTGTATGTGGAGAAGCCGTTGTCGCATTCCCAGTGGGAGGGTGATCAAACGGTGCGGGCGGCCCGCAAGTACAATCGGATTTGCCAGGTGGGGACGCAACAGCGCTCCGACCCGATGCAAGCCGAAATCAAGGATTTCTTGCACAATCAGAAGGCCCTGGGGAAGATCATCAGTTGCCGCGTCAACCGCTATGGCGTTCGCGCTCCGATCGGCAAACGCGACACGCCGCTAAAGATCGATCCCTGGATCGATTACGATCTCTGGTTGGGGCCGGCTCAGGAAAAGCCCATCTTTCGCGATAAACTGCATTACGACTGGCATTGGGATTTCAATACCGGTTCCGGGGAAATGGGGAACTGGGGCGTGCATGTCTTGGATGATGCTCGAAACAACGTGTTTCAAGATCAGGTCTCCTTGCCGCGGCGGATCGCCGTAGCAGCGGGACGCGTGGCATGGAATGATGCTGGCGACACGCCCAACGTGCACTTTGCGTACTTCGACACGGGGGACATTCCCACCGTGATTGGTTTGAGCAACCTGCGCGCCACGCCCGATGCGAAAGGTTCGCCCGAACACCCCGGTCCCGGCAGTGGCTACATCGTCTACTGCGAGGGAGGCCGTCTGGAGGGCCAGCGAGGCCGGGCCAAGGCGTTCGATAAGCAGGGTAAGGTTATCGCCGAGTTTCAAGGCAACAGCGGTAACCGGCTGCACCAGCAGAACTTCATCGACTGCGTGCTCAGCCGCGATGCTAGCCGGCTCAATGCCGATGTGGAGGTGGGCAACCTATCCACCGGTTGGTGCAACCTGGCCAATATCGGATTCCTGGCCGGCGAGCGTTATACGCCGGGAGCGGCGGCAGAAATTGCTCAAGAAGTGCCGTTGTGGGGCGAGCTGCGCGACGAAATGCAGCGGCATCTGGCGGCCCACGGAGTGGAACTGACCGAATTGCGGCTCAGCCCGATGCTCGAATTGGATCCGGATCAAGGGCGGTTCGTTGGGCCGAACGCCGAGCGGGCAAACAGCTTCCTCAAACGCAAGTATCGGGCTCCTTACGTCGTGCCGGAGATCTCGTAGGAACACCAGCAGTGCTGCCGCGGCTTGGGGGCGATTTCCCCTCCCGCGGATCTCCACGCAGCTATCCCACCTGTGACACCACCGCATCGCGCCCGGTTTGGGTGCGATGCGGTGTGTCTTTGCTGGACGATGTCCTACTTGATTTCGCGGACGCGGATGTCGCGCCAGCGAACGTCGAAGGGGCCGCGGTTGCCGACCCCATGCACCTGCAATCCGATGAATCCCTCCAGGTAACTGGCCTCGTCGGCTAGGTCCTCGATCTTCTGCCCGTTGATCCAGGTCTGGATGCGTGGTCCGACCGCCCGGATGACAAACCGGTTCCATTGGCCATTCTTCATGGCGTCGGTTGGCGGTTGGTGGGGGCTGAGCCAGCCTCGGCCCGTCCCTTCGCTGTAGATATAGCCAGCCTCAGCCGGTCCCGCCTCGATTTCAACTTGCGGACCATGCACTCGACCGTTCTTGTACTCGGGCAAACTCTTGCTACGAATTTGGCACCCCGAATTCAGTTCGTCGTGTACCTTGACCTCGAAGGTCAATTCGAAGTCGGCGTAATCCCGGTTCGTGCACAGGAACGAATTGGGGCTGCCCTTCTCGGTGACCCCCAGGATTGTACCGTCGTCGACCGAGTAGTGGGCCGTGCCGTTGCGCTGCGTCCAACCGTCGAGCGTACGGCCATCGAACAGTGCAACCCAGCCCGATGCATCGATATCCGGCATGCGGCTGAAATCGGCCTTGCCCTGCCAGGCGGGCAGTTTTAATTGCAACGGGTCGCGCAGGATTGGCTCCTTGTCGCTCAACAGGGCCGATGTGACGGCGGGCTGGGTGATCTGACCGCTGGCTGCCCATTCCGTTCCACGCTGCAGAGTTACCTGGAACGCAGTGCCGCTCATGGCTGTCTTGTCGTGTCCCAGCGTTGTGTGGAATACGCGGCCCTCGCCAAACCGAATCGTCATCAGGATCGGTTCATGTTCGCCTGTACCACCGGTTTGCGGATCGCTGTAGGCCGTGGCCAGGATCTGCAAATTGGCGGCAGGTCCGCGGAGCTGCGCGTAGAGTTCGTCTTCGGCTTGCATGAAGCTGCCGGGGATGCCCCGCGTGATGGCGTGCTGGGTATCACGGCAAACGATTAAGAAGGGGTGCCGGCGACCATGGCTGCCGCCACGTCCTGGAGAGGGATCGCGGACAAATCGATTCTCCCGCCAGCGAACGTAAGGACCGTCCTTCTCGGTGCGGCCGCCCCAGCCCCCCAGTCCAATCATCTGGTTGTATTCCGGCCAGTCCGGGAAAGAATTGTCGGCGGCATGCACGCAAACAAATCCGCCGCCGCTTCGCACGAAGGTCACGAAGGCCTGCCTGGTCGCCTCGCTCCAGGGCTCGCCATTGTAATTGCTGACTACCACGTCGTACTTGGAAAAATCGGGATGGAACGTAGACATGTCGCCGCCCTTGGGTGGGGTGGTGGCGGTGTCGACCGTGAATCGTCCCGTGCTTTCCAGTGTGGCGCGGATCAGGGGAGATGTCTCTTGCCACCGATGATTGTTCTGCCCATCGATCAACAAGACGCGAAAGACGGGTTCGTCCCCCAGCGCCGCCGGGCCGCTTAGCAAGGCGGCAATCAGGAGTGCATAGAGTAGGTTCCAGAATTGGCTCAGTCGTCGCATTGGAGTTCCCATAGGTTATCGCTTGGATGGAAGGATTGTGTAGAGAAGCCATTTTGCCCCGGTTCCACAGCAAATGCAACAAATGCAGCGCCGTGTCAGCCGGTTGCGTTCAGCGCCCCCGTAGCCTGATTCTCCGAATCGGGTAATCCTTCCCTGCTTGATTTCCTGAATCGGGTCATCCACCTTCCGCTTGTCCGCTGCCCGTCGATCACTGCCCTGTGACGTCAGTCCCTAATTTTCCGTCCTCGACCTCCCGAATTCCGTGCTCTCTGGGTACTCTGTGGTAAACCCCACCTGCTGCTCGTTCCAGCAGCCGGGAGGGAGTTCATCAGAATCATGGTTTTGGAAGCGTATGCCAAATGCGAATGTCCGATCTCAAGCATTGGCCAGACTTGCAACCGGCGGCTGCAAAGGCACGCGGGTCCCTTTCGCCGCAAGGGACTCCCCCCAGTACCGCCGCCTTTCCAGGCGGCACTCCCTCGGGGAGTTTACCAGTCCGCGCAACCCAACTCCTCCAGGGCCAACCCGATTCTCTGGGGGCCGCAGACAGCCTCGTTTCACTGCACGTGGGTTTCGACAGGGAGGCGCGTGCGATTCGACTGGTCCTCCCTACGCCTATCCGGGGGCCCGACATGAAGTGTTAGGCTACTGTGTGGCTGATCCGCGAAGGGACTGGCGGGCGACTCTGAAGCAGATCCGCCAAGGGACTGGCGGGCGACTATGGGGCGGATCCGCCAAGGGACTGGCGGAAGACTCTGGCCGCCGTGCTGGACTTTTCGAGCCTCCCCTTTGTAGGGGAAGGTGAATTGGAGTTGTAGCGTGGGGGGGCCCAGGTATACTATTCCGTCTCTATCTAATGCATGGGATACCGACCGGTTCAAGGCGGAGGGACGTCGCCCCGGTGCGGACGGAGATTGGCCAATACAGCGACCGAATAACAGATTAGGGGAAGCCAAAATGGCTCGAGAATGCGCAATTTGCGGAAAGAGGGCATCCGTCGGGAATCGAATTGAGATTCGGGGTAAAGCCAAGTACTTGGGCGGGGTCGGTACGAAGGTCACTGGTATCACGCGCCGTAAGTTCAAGCCGAATTTGCAAAGCGTGAATGTCGAGTTGCCGAGCGGCGAGCACCGGAAACTGCGCGTTTGCACCCAGTGCATCCGCAGTGGCGCGATCCGCAAAGTCGTCAAGCAGAAGCCGTTTGCGCTGCCGAACCAATAAAGCGACGCGAGGGACGCCTTGGCACATCCAGGTGCGCGTCAGGTAGAGGCCTGCTGGGGCCAGATCGGTTGTTCTGCTCGAATACCCGACAGATTGGTTTCTTTCGTGCTGAGTTTGCGTGCGCACGTCGTAAGCAGACGCCCGCCGTTGGGATGCGTCGGGCGATCGGTGCAGGCCGTGGTCTGGGGCGAGCCGTAGCGGGCGGGTTTTTTCGAGTGTTACCGGGAGATTTCGAGTACTAGAGGAGCCCAACGTGCGACTGACGGTGGCGGACGTGCAGAAGGTGGCGATGCTGGCCCGCTTGGAATTCACGGCGGAGGAGCTGGCAGCGTTCACGGATCAGATGGGCAAGATTGTTTCCTTTGTCGAGCAGCTCGGCGAAGTCGATACCGACGGTGTGGCGGAGATGGCGCACCCGTTGGGTTTGCACAGCGTGGTACGCGAGGACGAGATTCGCCCTGGATTGACGCGTGCCGAGGCGTTGCGTGGCGCGCCGGCGGACGACGGCGAGTGCTTCCTGGTTCCGGCGGTATTTGCCGCGAAGAATTAAGACCTGAATTCAAGACTCGTCCTCGAGCCGGGGGTGGGGACGTCACCTTTCGAGGAATCGAGGACTGGCTCCGGCGCGAGCGTTGGGGCGGGTGACCGACTGGTGGAAGGGCTCTGCGGTTACGCACGCTCGGTGGCGTAGGCACAAGGGTTTCCGGTTCGGTAGTTCTCGTTCGTCGCTCATCCTCTTTCCCGTTACCAGCATCAGGGGCAATCATGCAGTTGGAGAGTCTGTCGGCAATCGAGCTGGGGCGGCGGATCGCTGCTGGAGAGCTGACGAGCGTCGCGGTGACGGAGTACTTTCTGGAGCGTAGCAAAGCGCTCAATCCGAAGATCAACGCCCTGGTGTCTTTCGAGGATCGGGCGCTGGAGCTGGCCAGTCAGGCCGATGCCAGGTTGGCGGAGCTGGGGCCGCGATCAGCTCTGGACGGAGTTCCGATCGCCATCAAGGACATCTTGTGCATGGCGGGGACGCGGACCACGTGTGGTTCGCGGATGTTGAGCGATTACATAGCGCCGTATACCGCGACGGCGGTGGAGCGGTTACTGGCCGCTGGCTTGATCCCTTTGGGCAAGACGAACATGGATGAGTTCGCCATGGGCGGCAGCACCGAGACGAGCATTTATGGGCCGACTCGCAACCCGTGGGATCCGGCGCGAACGGCCGGTGGGTCCAGTGGCGGGTCGGCAGCCTGCCTGGCGGCGGGCATGGCCCCGTTGGCGATCGGTACCGACACCGGGGGATCGGTCCGGCAACCGTCGGCCTATTGCGGCGTCGTGGGACTGAAGCCTACCTACGGTCGGATCAGCCGTTTTGGGTTGATTGCTTTCGCGAGCAGCTTCGATCAGATCGGCCCGATGGCGCACCATGTGGAGGATGTGGCGGCGCTGTTGCAGATCCTGGCCGGTCCGGATCCGCGCGACAGTACCTGTTTGCCCGATCCCGCCGACGACTACCGCGGCGGCCTGACCGGCGCGTTGCAGGGATTGCGGGTGGGATTGGTGCGCGAGCAGGTCGATCATCCGGACGTGGCGCCGGAGGTCCGCCAGGCCGTCTTGCGGGCTGCGGCCGAACTGCAGCGGCAAGGCGCGGTGGTGACCGATGCCCATTTGAGTTTGAGCAAGTATGCGGTGCCCACGTACTACGTGGTGGCCACCAGCGAGGCCAGCGGCAATCTGAGCCGTTACGATGGCGTGCATTACGGGTTTCGCGACCTGCCCACAGACTCTGAGCAATCGCCCTTGGTGGCGCTGATGTGCCGCACGCGCAGTCGCGGGTTCGGCGCTGAAGTCAAACGCCGCATCATGCTGGGAACGTTCGCTCTCAGCGCCGGCTACTACGACGCTTATTACAAGAAGGCACTCAAGGTGCGTCGGTTGATCCGCGACCAGTACCTCCAAGCCCTGGAACAGGTCGATGTCTTGTTGGGTCCGGTGGCTCCCACTCCGGCGTTTCCCCTGCAGCAGAACCAGGACGATCCGGTGCGGATGTATTTGCAAGACCAGTTCACGGTGGGAGCCAACCTGGCCGGCATTCCGTCGATGGCGGTACCGGCGGGGAGCACCGCCGATGGGTTGCCTCTGGCCGTGCAGATTCAAGGCCCGCCCTTGAGTGAATCCAGGCTCCTCAACGTCGCCTACCAATTGGAGCAGGCCAGGTTTTTCGTCCCCCGCATTGCACAGGCATGATGAACAGCATGGACATCGAACTGGTAATCGGCTTGGAGGTCCACGTCCAACTCGCCACGCGCACCAAGTTGTTCTGCGGATGCCCGACCGAATTCGGGGCACCGCCCAACACGCAGGTTTGTCCAGTCTGCCTGGGGCATCCCGGGACTCTGCCAGTGCTCAATTCCCGCGCGGTGGAGCTGGCCATCCAGACCGGCGTGGCATTGAATTGCCAGATTGCCGAGCTTACCAAGTGGGATCGCAAAAACTACTTTTACCCCGATCTGCCCAAGGGGTACCAGATCAGCCAGTTTGATAAGCCGATTTGCGGACCGGGGTGGCTGGAGTTCCCCGATCGGGAGGATCCCCAGGGAACATTGAAGGTGCGGTTCGTGCGAGCGCACCTGGAAGAGGATGCGGGCAAGAGCATGCACGATGAGCAGGGCGGACGAGCGGACAGTCGCATCGACCTGAACCGCGCCGGCACGCCTCTGTTGGAAATCGTGACCGAGCCCGATTTGCGTTCGCCGCAAGCCGCCAAAGCGTTTCTCACGGAACTGCGCTTGCTGCTGACCTATCTTGGTGTATCGGATTGTAATATGCAGGAGGGCAGTTTGCGGGTCGATGCGAACGTCAACTTGCATATCATCGATGGCGGGCGGCGCCTGGCCACTCCCATCGTCGAGGTCAAGAACTTGAACAGCTTTCGGGCGGTCGAGCGGGCGTTGGCATATGAACGGGAGCGGCAATGGGAAAGCTGGCGGGAAACGGGGCAGCTCCTGGGCGATGTCCCCAAGCAGACGCGGGGCTGGGATGAGAACCAAGGGGTGACGTTGCCGCAGCGAGAAAAGGAGGAGTCGAGCGATTATCGCTATTTTCCCGACCCCGACCTGGTCCCCCTGCAGATCGATCCGCAGCAGGTCCAGCGCGTGCGGCAAGCGGTGGCGATGCGCCCCCTGGAGCTGCGTCGGAAACTGCAGCACGAATACGGAATCAAACCCTACGATGCAGATGTCATCGTGGCGCAGGGGCGGTCCCTGGTCGAGTATTTCGAAACGGCTGTGGCGGCTGGCGGACCACCCAAACGCGTCAGCAGCTGGATCCAGCAGGATGTGTTGCGGACCTTGAACGAAACGGGGCAAACTCTGGAAGAATTCGCTGTGACCGCCGAGCGATTGGCTGTCTTGCTTCAAGCGGTGGAAGCCGGCGAGTTGGAAAACTCGCGCGCGCGGGACGTGTTTCAGTACTGGTTGCAGCACCCGATGGACGATCTGGCTGCCGCCAAGGGCGCGTTAGGGATCCAGGACGTCGACGAAACGGATCTGGTCGAGCTGTGTCGGGATTTGCTGCACGAGCATCCGCAAATCGTCCAGCAGGCGCAGGCCGGTGACATGAAGGGATTGGGGGCATTGATCGGGGCGGCCAAGAAACGCAATCCGAATGTCGACCCCCGCAAGGTCCGCGCGATCTGCCAGCAATTGATCGAATCGGGATTCTAGCGCTCTGTCAAGTCTTCGAGTCGCAGCCTCAGGCGAACCGACCTGCACAGGATCGGTCCCTATCGTTTGTGCACCTCGCCGTCGATCATTTGCAAAGCCTCGATGGCGGCGTCGGTGTGGGGATAGCGTTGGACCAGCTCGGTCAACAGCCGCTGCCGGACGACTTGGTTGAGTGAGTGGCGGGCCTGATCCAGCAGGGGAGCGGCCATCTGTTCTTCCCGCAAATGCAGTTCTTCAATCTGTCCGCGCAGCAGTTCGCGTTGAGGAGCAGGGATCGACTCGGGCACGTAAATGTAACGAAAAACGGCAATCTGGTCGCCGGCTGCAACCGCGGCCGATTCGACGTGTTGTTCCGAACCGAGTTGGACCAGTAGTTCGAAGGGACTGCGGTGCTGCGTGCGTCGTTCGTCACGAGGGGAATGGATGCGAAACAGATGGATCAAGACCGTGTATCGGCCGGCCGGGGCATGGGTGATCCAGCGGATATTCTCGACCGGCTCGCTGCTTTCCCCGTGCACGTTCATGTCCACGTCCAACATGCCAAGGCACTTCGATCGGCGGTGCATATGCGAGATGTGCTCACCGGAAGGTGCAATGACGTGCAAATCGACGTCGTTGACGTTCTTCCAGGCCAGGGCGAACTGAACCTCTCCGCGTTTACCGCCTGCACTGCTCACCCGCGTCAGGATCCGCTCGGCGGTTGCCGATACGCCCAGCGCCGGGATGCCCGGCTGGTCCGCCGCTGCATCGGCAGAATCGGTATCGCCAACTGAGGAGACGGCGACGGGCGGTATGGCCATGGGAGGCAACTCGATTTGGTTCGCGAAGTTGAAATCGGCGACGGGGCGTTCCGGCGGGACCGGTTCCGGGGTGGGGGTGGGCAGCGAGAATTCCGGCGTACTTTCCAGGGCGACGTGGCGGGATTCGGTGACGCTAAACTCGAGCGGTGCCAGTCCACCCTGGCCGCCGACTGCGATCAGCGCCAGAATAAAGATCACCAGTAGGTGGATGCAGGTGCTGGTCAGTATCGCTGCGCTCCAGCCTGCGGGACGGGGCGGCGCGAATCGGGTAGAGGGTGTAGCCCCCTGCTGGTCGCTCGACATCCCATTTTCCCTTTCTGCAAAGTTCCTGGCATGCATTCCATCGTTACATTATTAACCGATTTCGGACTCCAGGACAGCTACGTCGGTCAGGTCAAAGGGGCCATCTTGGCGGTCGATCGGAGAATCCAAGTGGTCGATTTGTGCCACGCTGTTCCTCCCCAGAACGTTCTCAGCGGGGCTTTTGAATTGCGGCGTGGAGTGGAGCCCTTTCCGGAGGGGACGGTGCATGTGGCGGTGGTCGATCCCGGTGTGGGAACCGACCGGCGCATCGTGGCTGTCCGCGCGAACGGCCATTACTTCGTGGCACCCGACAACGGGTTGCTCAGTTGGATCCTGGCCGACCTACCGGTGGATGCAGTCGTGGAGGTCAGCGACCCCAAGTACTGGAGAAGGGAGGTCAGCGCAACGTTTCACGGACGGGACATCATGGGGCCGGTGGGAGCCCACCTGGCGACCGGCGAGCCACTGCACCAGTTCGGGCCGGAAATCGATGCAGCAGATTTGCGGCTATTGGACGAACGGGTATTGGAAAGCCAGGCGGACATCGGCCGGGCCTCGGTGAGCGTGTTGCATGTGGATCGTTTCGGGAACGTCGTGTTGAGCGTGCGTGGGCCGGCGCCCCGATGGTCCCGTGCATCGGTTCGCACTGGTGCCCACGCGCATGTGGCTCAGGTCGTGCGGTGTTATGGCGAGGCCCCGGTGGGACAGCTCGTGCTGCTGGTCGGATCGAGCGGCTACTGGGAGCTGGCCGTGGTGGGAGGGGCGGCTGCCGAATTGCTCGAGGTGCAGCCCGGCGACTTGCTGGACTTGGAGGAAATGCGCGGTTGATCGTCCTGCTGGGCCAGGGGGATCGTCGTTGGCGTCTGGCAGGGCAGTTCGATCTGGCATCTACGGGTTGATCCCTATTGCTGGCTAAAGCTGTTATAATCACTCGGGTGGATGGAAGGGTTCCCTCCAGATAGATTGCCGTGGGCAAGTTGGCCGGTGAGAAGCAACACCGTTGGCGAGCCGCTAAACCACGTGCGATTCGATCGCTTTTTCCATTGTGTCTTGTCTGAGATTATTGCTGCTGGGGGACCGCGGCTGAGCCAAGACCCAGAAGCTATTCCTCGTTGAAGTAGGGCAAACGCTGTGCCGGGAAAGGTTGCAGGAAAGGTCGTGGAGGTGGATGCTGCTGGCAACCTGGTGACAGACATCACCAGCCAGCAATTGGCCGATGCGCCGCATGACGAGTCGCTGCGCGTCATTGTCGACGAGCACGAGACGTTTGGACTCTACGGGCCCGACCACACCCAGCCAGCGATGACGCTGGTGGCCATCATTGGTCCCGATCAACCGTTGTCGATCGTACTGGTCGGCGACAGCGCCAGTGCCATGCTGGGCGTACGTGTCGGTGCACCGGTTGTGGTCGAGTGGTAGATGAGCGTTGGGCGATCGTCGTACCCAGGGGATGGCAGTAGCACAGAGCAGGCACGGGCTGACGAGTTTTTAGCAATGGAGTGTTCTCGGGACCAGTTGCGGGAGTGGGATCGGCGGCATTACTGGCATGCCTTCACGCAAATGGCCGAATACGATCCGCTGATCATCGAGCGGGCCGACGGCGTGTGGTTGACGGATATCGATGGTCGCCGGATTCTGGATGGGGTCAGCAGCATGTGGTGCAACGTGCTGGGCCATCGACATCCGGCTATCGACGATGCCATTCGGCGGCAATTGCAACAAGTTGCGCATGTGACGTCGCTGGGGATGGGGCACCCAGCGCCGATCCGCTTGGCGCGGCGTTTGGCGGAGCTGGCGCCGGGAGATCTGGAGAAAGTGTTCTACGCCAGCGACGGTGCGTGCGCCATGGAGGCGGCGTTGAAGATGGCATTCCAGTACTGGCGTCAATGCGAAGTTCCAGAACCCGGCCGCGATTTGTTCTTGGCGCTGGGCCATGCCTACCACGGGGATACTCTGGGCAGTGTCAGCGTGGGTGGCGTCGCTCGTTTCCACGCCATGTTCGATCCCTTGCTGTTCGACGTCGTGCGTGGTCCCTGTCCCGACTCGTACCGCTTGCCGGCCGCGACGGCAACCGTCGAGGAGGCCGGGCAGTATTATCTGGGCCGTTACGAACGGTTGTTCGAGCAGTACGGAGATCGGCTGGCTGCCGTCGTGGTCGAACCATTGGTGCAGGGTGCGGCGGGCATGGTCATGCACCCCCCGGGCTTCTTGGCTGGAATGAGAGAGTTGGCCACTCGTTTTGGGACCCTGTTGATCGCGGACGAGATCGCGGTGGGCATGGGACGAACCGGCCGACTGTGGGCCTGCCAATGGGAAGACGTTGTGCCCGATTTCTTGGTCGTGGGCAAAGGGATTTCCGGCGGTTACTTGCCCTTATCGGCCGTGGTGACGTCGCCGCGGATCTGGGATGCGTTTCTGGGCGACTATGCGGATTCGAAGTCTTTCTTCCACGGCCATACCTATGGAGGCAATCCATTGGCCTGCGCCGCGGCGTTGGCCACGTTGGCCGAGCTGGAGCGGACGCGGCTGGTCGAGCACGTGGCGGAAGCGGAACGCACTCTGCGGCAGGCATTGGAGTCGTTGTACCAGTTGCCGCAAGTCGGCGACGTTCGGTGCCGCGGCATGATCGCCGCAGTCGAACTGGTGGCCGACCGGGCGACGCGACAGCCGTTTCCGTGGGAGGAAGCGCGCGGGCACCAGGTGTGTCGGGCGGCGTTGGCCCAGGGCGTGTGGCTACGGCCGCTGGGCAACGTGATCGTCGTCGTGCCTCCCCTGGTGGCAACCGAAGAGCACCTGCACCGAATCGCCGATGCGATTCGGGTGGGTATCCTGTCGACCGATTGGGAGTGAACCCTGGTCGACGGCTGCCGAATCCTCTCGTTGTCCTAGCGCAGGTCCGAGGGAGACCGTTCCTCAGTGGGCGCTGGCAAGGGGGGCGGCTCGGTGCTGGGGGGCAGACGCGACGGTGCGGCGGAGGGCGCGTCGTCGGGAATCGGCTCGGCCGTCCATGGCGCTGCATCCCCTTGCAAATACCCGGACCGTCCGCCTGTCGTCAGGACTTCCCACGGTTTGGGGTAGTAGTACTGCTTGTAGACCGGTGGGGTGTGGGGATCTCGGTAGCGCCCCGCGCAGTAATTCTCCCGCCAAACCATGGCTTCCTGGCTGGATGGTGCGATCTTGCTGGCAATCCAGCCGGGGATCAGGCGCGGGCGGTTGTAGCGTTGACGGTACTCCACGTGGGCATCGTAAAAGGGATGCACCAGAATATCCGGGCGAGGGTCGCATGTTCGGTGATTGAGAGTCCAGCGTTCCGCCGCGCTGAGCGAACCGGCCGAAAGTGCCCACGCGATGCACGTCGCGCACAGGGTCCATGATCGTGATTTCATAGCGATTCCATCCGCTGAGTTACATCCCACTTGTGTTGACTGGCCGCGAGGTCCCGAGCGTGATCCGCCGCCCTGTCGCTGCGGCCGATCCCACCTCCCGTCCAGTTCCCTGATTCGTCCGGTGAAGGTGCCAGGGATCACCAATTGTCGACGCACCGCTCGTTGTGCCGATTGTAGCGGCGTGGTCCCACCAATCTTGCCGGTTGTACCTGGCATGCCAGCCGATCTGCCTCCGCGGATGGTAGAATGAACCCGGTTCAGTAGCGCGGCGTCGGTCACCTGGCCGGGCTGCCCGGACCGGCGCCAGGAGCGTTAGGCGGATAACGATCGGATCATGTGATAGAGGTGTTGTCGAGTGAATAATCGTTGCAAGAGGAATCGGACCGCGTGGCGAGCCGTTTGGGTGGCAGGCCTGGTGTTCACAGCCGCCCGCGTGGCCGTGGCCCAGGTGGGTTTGCCCTTTCCGAATTACGAACAGATTCGCGAGCAATTGATCCGCGAAGTGTTGATTCCGGGGGGCGTGACCGATCCACGCGTGTTGGAAGCCATTCGCCGAACACCGCGGCACGAGTTCGTGCCACCGCAGTTCCGCGCTCAAGCGTATTACGACCGCGCTCTGCCGATCGGGGAGTCGCAAACGATCAGCAGCCCGTACATCGTGGCTATCATGACCCAGGAGCTCGATACGAAGCCCGAGCACAAAGTGCTCGAAATCGGCACGGGTAGCGGGTACCAGGCGGCCGTGCTCAGCCCCCTGGTCAAAGAAGTGTATACGATTGAAATCGTGCCCGAGTTGGGGGAAAGGGCCGCCCGCACGTTGCGGCGTTTGGGCTACACCAATGTGTACACAAAGATCGGCGACGGCTACCTTGGTTGGCCGGAGCATGCACCTTTCGATCGCATCATCGTGACCTGCAGTCCGGAGGATGTGCCGCAGCCCTTAGTGGACCAACTGGCCGAAGGCGGCTTGATGATCATTCCGGTCGGCGAGCGGTACCAGCAGATGCTCTATTTGATGCGCAAGACAAACGGAAAGCTCGAGCGGGAAGCCCTGCGCCCTACGTTGTTCGTGCCCATGACCGGTGAAGCCGAGGAGCGTCGACGGGTGCAGGCCGACCCAGCGCATCCCGCCCTGCACAACGGCGATTTCGAGGAGCCGCCGGATGAACAAGGGTATATGCCCGGTTGGTATTACCAACGCGGGCTGACTTGGGAGTCGCAAGACAGCCCCAGCGGGCAACATCATGTCCGATTCACCAACGATGTCGCCGGCCGCCCGTCCAATTTGTCCCAGGGATTGGCGTTGGATGGGCGGATCGTCAAACGCATCCGTCTGGCAGGCATGATTCGGCTGGAGGATGTGCGGCCCGGTTTGGCCCGGGACGAGTTGCCCGGCATCACCATCCGCTACTTCGATGAAGATCGCGATCTGGTCGGCACACATATCATCGGGGGATTTCGCGGAAATCGCCAGTGGCGTGAAGAAAGCCGCGTGTTTCGAGTGCCGACTGCCTCCCGCGAGGCGATCGTTTCAATCGGGTTATTCGGTGCCACCGGCGTGGCGGAGTTCGATCGGATTTCCTTGGAGGCTGTGTATCCGTAGGTTTCGGTGCAAAGGGATGGGGACGTGCGGCGGGAGCAATTGTGGCCGCTTGGGGGAAACGCCAAATGATTGACGGGGGCTCGCAGCGCCCTTACGATGGGTGTTAGGTTGTTTCTTTTGTTTTTCCAGTCTTTTGCAAAGGGGTCTGGTCATGGCACCCACACGACGCAGATCGGCATTTACGCTGGTCGAACTATTGGTGGTCATCGCGATCATCGGGATTCTGGTCGGCTTATTGTTACCGGCCGTTCCGGCTGCGCGAGAGGCTGCGCGGCGGATGCAATGCAGCAACAACATGAAACAACTCGTGTTGGCTGCGCACAATTACCATAGCGCGTACAAGAAGTTCGGTTACGGGCACCACTGGCAGGGAATCCATGACCCCAGTGGCAACCGCGCTCGGGGCGGTATGGGGTATGGCGTCTTCTTTGGCTTGCTCCCCTATCTGGAGCAAACGGCGCTTTACAACCAGTTTGATCAGCGATTCGTGATCATGGAGAAAACGATTACCCGAAACGGAATCTTGTGTGCGACACCCCAGTCGGTGTTTTCCTGCCCTTCGGATACCAAGCCGCCAGTTCGCAACGACGGTGCCATTCGGCCCTCGGCGACCAGCAGTTATCAGTTTGCTGGCAGTGCCTACAACGGCTGGCAGGGTGGGACCAACGGCGGAAACCACTTGCGGCGCAACGGGATGTTCGAACGGAACAATCGCCACCAGAACTATGCCATCAAAGACGTGCTCGACGGTACCAGCAATACGATCATGTTCTGTGAAACCAAGTGGGATATGGATCGCGGGCGGCGAAATCGCAGCCGCATTTACGGCGCGTCCGATCGCATCACCCATGCCCAAGGGGCGACCAATGCGTTGGGTGTCAACGGCGAGTGGCCCATGAACTGGCACGCGCTGGAGGGGAATCCGCAGCCGCACCGGACGGCAGGGTCGAACCATACGGGCGGCGCCCAATTCGGTTTCGCCGATGGCTCGGTGCACTTCATTAGCGAGAACATCGATCACTCGGCGACACCCTGGCGGGGTAATGCCAACGCGTATCGCAAGCCGGACGGCAGCCCCTACGGCTTGTACCAACGTTTGTTCTCGGTAGCCGACGGGTTCACTCTGGACGGGTTGGAACTATAGGGTTGCAAAAATTGCAAGGACGCCGGATGAGTGCGTTCCACGATATCCGGGAATGAAACTGGCAGAGCCTCGGTCCAATGGCGTAGGGGCCGAGGCTTTTTTGCGCCAACCTCGGTGCGGGAAATCGACCGCAATGCTGGCAGGTATCGGACCATGATCAGGGAGACGATATTCATGAAGTGTTTACATGGCGCACAGGGGCTGGCGATCGTCCTGGCCATCACCAGCCTGATGGTTGGGTGCAATCGAGGGCCAGAGATTGCGAGCGTCGAGGGGACGATTACCATGGACGGAGAGCCGCTGGTCGATGCAACGGTCATCTTTACACCGGTTGGAGGCGGTAGGCCCGCCGCGGCGCGCACCGACGAACAGGGGCATTACGTGCTGAATTTCAGCGGCGGGCGGAAGGGAGCCCAGCCAGGCGATTACATCGTTCGCGTCACCACAGCCCAGGATCCCTACGAAGACGAGGAGGGGAATCCCGTTCCGGCTCGCCGGGAAACGATTCCCATGGAGTACAACCAGGAGTCGACGTTGAAGTTCACGGTGGAGGCGAAGAAGAAAAACATCGCCAATTTCGATCTGAAATCGGGTGGCAAGGTCGTAGATGACGCCAGCGGATACTAGTTTTGCGCCGGTGTAGATCCACCCACTAGAGTGAGCGAAAAGGGTGCGCCTTGCTAGGGTGCGCCCTTTTTCTATTTTCTCTCTTCCTCAAAAAGCATCTCTTCTACTTGTTTGCCCGTTTCGGCAAGCTAAGCTATTTAGGTTAGGTTGGAGTGTTTTTTCTCGGCGTTACCGAACTTGCGGAGAGTTGCGATCATGAGGAGTTTGATGAGGAGGGCGGCCGTCGTAGGCTTGGTGGCAGCCGCTGGTTTAATGACGGAGCAGTCCCACGCGCAGTGGTACGGCAGCTCGGGTGGATCGAGCGGTTCGTACGCGGTGGCCTATGGTTCATCTGGCGGGAGTTCCGGGTATAGCTACGGATCCTACGGCAGCAGCGGCTATGTAGCCGCTTATGGCAGTAGTGGTGGCAGCAGCGGTTACGTGGGACCGATTCGCCGCTTGGCCTGGCGCATTCACGATTCGATCCATGCACACATCGAGTACAAGCGGGCGCGGCGTGCAGCCCGCCGGGCGGCGTATGGCAGTAGCGGCTACTACTACGGTAGCAGTGGCGGCAGCAGTGGAACGGTCAGCTATTCGTCGTGCGGTTCCAGCGGTTATTCCGTGTCGTACGGCAGTTCGGGAGGGAGCGTCTCTTATGGCAGCGTCGGCAGCGCCTACTCTAGTGCTTCTTCCGCAGTAGCGCCCCGCACGACCGCGCGATTGGCTTCCGACGCGACCGTGTCGCAAGGTGAACTGCACTTGACCGTCACCGTACCTCCCCAGGCGAAGGTCTATGTCAACGACCGTCCGACCACCAGCACGGGGCGCGTACGGCACTTTGTCAGCCGCGGTTTGGAGCCCGGTCAAACGTACCGCTTCCAGATTCGCGCCGAATTGCAGGCTGCCGACGGTCAAACGTTGGTCGAGAACCGCGAGGTAGTCGTCACCGGCGGAGGCGAAGAGGCATTGGAGTTCGCCTTTGCGGATCAGAACAGTCCTGTGGAAACCGCAGTGACCTTGCATGTGCCGGACAATGCCCAAGTGATCCTGGCGGGCAATCCGACCAGTGCCGATGGACCTGTGCGAACGTTTCGCACGCTGCGATTGCGTCCCGGGGATGTGTGGGACGACTACGAAGTCGAAGTCCGGTTGGGCCAGCGCGTTAAGCGGCAGACGTTGCGCTTGATGGCTGGCGATCAACTCGAACTGTCCTTCGATTTCGATGAGGACTCCGTCGATATGATCGCGGCGCGATAACCTCTCTTGCCGCAGGTCATATTTGCGTATACTCAACCCTCTCGGCAACTGCGGTTGTCGGGAGGGTTTTTTTGTGCGGGCATCTATAGGGGCGACGAGGAAGTGGTGGAGGCAGACGTAACGTTCTCCCAGCCGAAACGCGATGGGCCCGTTCCATCGTCCGGTCGAAGTGTGGCGTCGGGGGCTGCCGACCAGCCCAGTCCGAGATGGCGTCGGGTGTTGAGCTTGTTGATCGCCTTGCACTTGCTGGCGGTGGTGGCAGAGCCGTTGCGATTCTTCACACGCAGCTCACGGGGAACGTCTCCTGTGACCGAAGTGCCGCGTCGCTGGTTGGGCCCCTACATCGATCTGGCGTACTTGAGCCACGGTTACTTCTTCTTTGCACCCGAGCCCGGTCCCAGCCATTTGATCGATTTTCATCTTGTTGCGCCGGATGGGAAGCAGATGGTGGTGCGATATCCCGACCGCCATGCACAGTGGCCGCGCCTGCTGTACCACCGGCATTTCATGTTGGCCGAGAACTTGAACCAGTTGTGGGTGCCGCCATGGGAGCCGGCCGATCCGGGGGCCGATCCCTCGATGCTGGCTGCGTGGAAACGCGATCGCGCTCGATTCGAGGCGGTCCGCGACAGCATGGCTCGTCACGTGGCGCAGCGATTCGGTGCTCAGGTAGTGGGCGTCGATCGGATCGAGCACATATTGCCCAGCGATATTCAGGTGTTCGACCAGCATATGCGATTGAACGATCCGCGGCTGTATGTCGCGCTGCCCGATGCGCTTCCGGCCGAACAGGAGGCGGCATCGTGGCAGGGGGGGAGCCCTTTGGTGCAGCCCGGTGCCTTGCCGTGGCGGCCCGGTCCCATCGGCGAGGAAGTGCCCGCGACGGGACCCGTGGGCCCAGCGGCTGAGTCGACCGGCCAAGGGGTGGGCGGCAACGAAGCAGCGGAAACCCGCGGCGGCCATCGGGCAGATGGCACCGAGGGACAGGAGGAGAACGATGGCTGAGGGAAGGGTGAGCCCTGTCCGCGGAGCCCGTGCCTTCGTGACCGATTGGATGGCAGCCTGGAATCGGTTCTGGTTCGAACCGTTGCTACCTCATACGCTGGCCGTAATCCGCGTTTTCACCGGTGCCATGGCGGCCTATATCCACGCCATTTGGCTCAGCCACGTGGATGACTTCATGGGGCCAACGCCGTGGGTGGATCGGCCCGCCTGGGAGGCGTTGCACGATCGGGATTGGGCTTGGAGCTGGTTGTGGTATTTCGATCAACCGGCCTTGCTGATCGGACATCAGGTCGTGGCCATTGTGGCGGCGCTGGCATTGATGGTTGGACTGGCGACCCGCATCACCTCGGTGCTGAGTTGGTGGTTGATGTTGATGGTATGCCACCGCCTGACGCTGGCCCTGTTCGGCTTGGACCAGATCGTGGTAATGCTGCTGATGTACCTCATGCTGTCCCAGTGTGGAGGCGTGTGGAGCATCGACCGTCGGTTGCGAAGCAGGATCGGCCCACGGTGGTGGCTGGCGACCGATCAGCCGCATTTTTCCAATCGCGTTGCCACACGGCTCATTCAGTTGCACCTGTGTGTCATCTACGCGTTCAGCGGATTGAGCAAGGCGCGGGGGGAAATGTGGTTCGATGGGAGTGCGCTATGGTATGCGTTGGTGAATTACGAGTACCAGTCGTTGGATCTGGTTTGGCTGGGCAGATATCCCTGGTTGGTGTCCTTGCTAACCCTGGCCACGCTATTCTGGGAGACGTTTTACTGCGCCTTGGTGTGGCCCAGATTGACGCGACCGTTTGTTCTAGGGATGGCCGTGGTGGTGCACGGCGGCATCGCCCTGGCGCTGGGCATGCCCACCTTCGGCTGGATGATGATCGTCGCCAACATGGCCTTCATACAGCCCCAAGCTGTGCGCCGTATCGTCGGCAAGCTGCTTAATCGCTAGGCCCCGTATTTACCCATGCGGCCGGCGTTGGAGAGGGCCAGCAGCATCAAGTACTGAGCCTCGAACTGCCCCAAGCCGCCGGTGATGGCGGTGGTTTCGCCGAACGAGGTGTGCGGGTCGGGACGGCAGCAGTCACTCACCAGCAAGGTGGGCACAGGATGCCAACTGTGGCTCTTCAGAAACGCCGGCGTCGAGTGGTCGCCGGTAACGATCAGTACGTCGGGATTCAGTTCCAGAATGCCGGGGATGCACCCGTCCAACTGTTCGGTCCGTTTAACCTTTTCGTCGAAGTTTCCGTCTTCACCAGTGCTGTCGGTGTACTTGAAGTGGATGAAGAAGAAGTCGTAGTCCTGCCAGTGCTTCTTGAGTGTATCGATTTGTTCTTCGAGCGTCTTGGCATCGCCGACGATGTCCATGCCGACCAGTCGGGCGAGTCCCTTGTACATGGGGTAGACAGCGATGGCGGCGGCTTTCAGGCCGTAGACTTCGGAGTAGGGCGGCAGGTTGGGGCGTTCGGCGAATCCCCGCATGGTGTGGAAGTTGGCTTTGGGGTGATCTTTGAGAATCTCGCGAGCCTGCCGCAGGAACTCCTTGGCCACTTCGGCTGTTTTCTGGCTGGCCTCATCTTCGGCCACCGGATCCAAAGGGGGGACGCCTGTGGCTTGCGGGTCGGTGTCCTTCACGTTGCCACCCAGTCCGTCGCCGCGGAACACGACGACGAAGCGATGCTCCTTGACCGGTTCGACAAAGATCTCAACACCAGGGATCTTGATCTGACGTAAGGACTCGACCAGCGGCACGCTTTCCTCGGTAGGAATTCGCCCTGCCCGCCGGTCGACGATGTTTCCTTGAGCGTCGAGCGTACAGAAGTTGCACCGCACGGCAACATCGCCGGGCTGCATCTCGAAACCGATACCGGTGGCTTCCAACGCGCCGCGGCCGATCTGGTATTTGAGGGGGTCGTAGCCGAACAGACCCAAGTGGCCCGGACCGCTGCCCGGAGCGATTCCCGGTTTGACCGGGGTGCTCAGCCCTTGTACGCCCCGCGCCGCCAACGCGTCCAGGTTGGGAGTATCCGCTGTTTCCAGCTCGGTCTTCCCCCCCGGATCCTTGGGCAACCCCCCCAAACCGTCGCCCACCAACATCACGATTTTCGAGTCGTTCTTGATGTGCAATTCACGCGTCAGGTCATGCATGTCCATGGTGATTCTCGATCCGTGGGGTTCCCTCAGTTTCGTGCGGTCGGCCTCGATTATCAGCATCGTTGCGGTCGGTTCCAGGGGGCATCGGTTGACAATCTGCGTCCGGTCGGTAACATCGGGATCCGGTTCAGTGGTGCACCTGCTCGCCGAGAGAAGATGCTGATTCGAGCGAGGTACAACAGGGAACTTCGGTGCAAATCCGAGACGGCCCGGCCGCTGTGACCAGGCGATGAAATTCGATCCATCTAGACAAGTGCCATTGTCGCCCCGTGGTGACGAGAAGGCGGTGAGGGATCGAATCAGTCTGGAAGTCAGAAGACCTACCACTGAATGCGCAACGATAGGAATCCTCCAGGGCGGATTCGTTTGCGCAATGTGCGGCGACCAAGCGCGGAAGATGGTCGTAGCCGAGAGTTTTTTTCGCGTCCTGATACTGGTGCATGCGCGAGTCGATGCATGATGGCTCGCTGCGGCGCCCGTGGCGCTGGTCGCCAGGACGCATGCACATAGGATCCATGGCGAGGTGGACCATGAGGAAGTATGCGCGGATGCAGCCACGAAACAGGGCGGCCTTCACGTTGGTCGAGGTGTTGGTTGTCATTGCCATCATCGGCATTCTGGTGGGGTTACTGATGCCGGCGGTCCAGGCGGCGCGGGAAGCCGCCCGCCGCGCGCAGTGCCAGAACAACCTGCGGCAACTCGGCATTGCCATGCACAATTACCACTCCGCGCACCAGAAACTGCCGCCGGGTTGCATGGAGTGGCGTCCCTTCCGCGGTCCGCCGAATCGGCGGCAATTCGCGTGGAGCGCGTTTCTGTTGGAGTACCTGGAACAGGGGAACCTGGCGCGGCAGATCGACTGGCGCGTCCCGTATGACCACCCGGCCAATCGCGCGGCGGCGCAGACGCAATTGAGTGTTTTTCTGTGCCCGTCGGCCGCTCCGCCGACTCCGGGCGGGTTGGGCAAGACCGATTATGGCGGCCTGTTCGGGCAGCGGATCACGGCGCGGCGCCGCACCGACAACGGAGTCTACATCTACGA
>RFIQ01000007.1 GCA_003695565.1 Planctomycetota bacterium
GGTTCTGGCCTCGCAAGCCCTATGGGGGGTTGGAGAAGCGGCGGCTCAAGATTCGCCACCGAACTTCGTGATCCTGTTCGCCGACGACCTGGGGTACGCCGATTTGCACTGTTTCGGTGGCGAGGAGATGGTCACGCCGAATCTCGATCGGTTGGCCAGCCAGGGCATGCGATTGACCAGCTTCTATGCATCGCAGGCGGTGTGCAGCGCATCGCGTTGTTCTCTGTTGACTGGCTGCTACAACGTCCGGTTGAGCATTCTGGGAGCTCTCGGGCCGCGGTCCAACACGTGCCTGAATCCGGAAGAGCAGACGATCGCCGAGGTCCTCAAGCCGCTGGGATATCACACGGCCATCTTTGGCAAATGGCACTTAGGCGACCGCGCATACGGGTTGCCCACGCACCATGGGTTCGACGAATACCATGGCCTGCCCTACTCCAACGACATGTGGCCCTACCATCCGACCAATCGCAGTTTTCCCCCGCTGCCGATGTTCGAAAACGAAACGATCATCAACGACAACGTCACGGCCGAGGACCAGAAGCACTTGACGCAGTGGGCCACCGAACACGCGGTGTCGTTCATCGAGCGGCATCGTGATGAACCGTTCTTTTTGTATGTCCCGTACAGCATGCCGCACGTACCGATCTTTGCATCGGAAAAATTCGACGGCTCGACTGGCAAGGGCCTGTTCACCGACGTGATCGCCGAGATCGACTGGAGCGTCGGCCAGATCACCGACACGTTGAAGCGGCTGGGGTTGGCGGAAAACACGCTCGTGCTGTTCACCTCGGACAACGGTCCCTGGCTCTCGTACGGCAATCACGCCGGTTCGGCCAAACCGCTGCGCGAAGGAAAGGGAACAGCTTGGGAGGGCGGCCAGCGGGAGCCGACCGTCGCCTGGTGGCCCGGAAAGATCCCGGCCGGAAGCGTGTGCGATGCCGTGGCCGGAACCATCGACGTGTTGCCGACCATTGCGGGGTTGGCCGGCGCACCGTTGCCCGAGCGTAAGATCGACGGCCTCGACATTTGGCCGCTGCTTAGCGGTGCGACTCAGGAGAGTCCCCACGAGGCCTACTATTACTATTGGGGACGCGAATTGCATGCCGTCCGCAGTGGACCCTGGAAACTGCATTTCCCGCACAGCTACCGCAGCCTGGCGGGCGAACCGGGCCGGGACGGCAAACCGGGCCCCTATCGGCAACTCAAGTGCGGATTGGAACTCTACAACCTCGACGACGACATCGGCGAGCAGCACGACGTGGCCGCCGAACATCCGGAAGTCGTCGCGCGGCTGACGAAGCTGGCCGACCAGATCCGTCCCCTTTTGGGTGACAAGCTGCAGGGCATCGAGGGCTCCGAGGTCCGCCCCGCTGGTAAACTTCCTCCCTACCAGCCGCCGCAGGACCGCTAGCTGGGAATTCCTGGATTTGAATGACCGTTTTACGCGCCAACGAATACGTCGTCAGGCCGCGGTAACCTCGGGTAAGTTTCAGTGGTGAGTTTCAGTCACCCTTCAGTTTTGTGCCTCATTCCGTTTGCGATCGACGAGAATGTCCTGCGGAGCCGCGAAATACCAATCCTGGCCGTGGCCGCCGATCAATTCATCGACATCCGAGTCCGTTAACACGGTTGCATCGAGTTGCAGGAGATAGTCGACATTGTCGTGCCGGATGCCTTGTCGCAGGTTCGCCACGCGCGTTGCATAGTCGCGTGGCGAAGACCACTCGGCCATGATCGCGTCGAGGGCAACGCGATCTCTGTCGTAGAGCGTCCGTCCCGCAATCAACAGATCGTCGCCATGTTCACCGTCGATGCGGTCCGCACCGCGGCCTCCGATCAACAAGTCGCTCCCGTGTCCTCCCCGCATCGTGTCGTCGCCGTTGCCTCCAACCATGATGTCGTTGCCGTGGTCACCCCGCAGGGAATCATTGCCAGCTCCTCCCAAAAGGGTGTCGTCCCCCTTATCGCCCTCGAGGCGGTCATTGCCGGTTCCCCCGCGCAACAAGTCATCCCCCTCTTCGCCACGTAGACGATCGTCTCCCTTACCGCCTCGAAGCTCGTCGTCTCCCTTTCCGCCACGCAGCATGTCATCGCCGGACCCGCCAAAAAGTCGATCGTTTCCGTGTCCGCCTCGCAATTCGTCGTTTCCGGGTCCGCCCGAAGCAATCACCGGTTGCCAAACGTCGTGATCGGCCCGCAACCGATCGTCGCCCTTACCCAGCCTCGCCACGATCTGGTCCACAGCGTTTGTATCGAACTCGACGCGGGCTGGGAGGAAATCGGCGCTAACAACAAGTTGCCCATGCTTTCTCTTAATGCGAATGTCGTCGTCGTTGCGCGTACCGATGACATACAGCACCCTATCCCGTGCCGCCACACCGCTAATCACTGCTTCGGATGTTGCAGTTACCGCGCCGCCGTCGTCATCTACCACGGTCAGGGTTACAGAGTAGATGCCGGCGGCCAGGTAGCTGTGAGTGGCCGACACCGTGCGGTCAACTGCATCGATCGTGCCGATCGTGGTTGTACCATCTCCCCAGTTCACCGTGGCCGTGTGGGTATCATCGAGTCCAGAATCCGTAAACACTGCGGTCAACACGACATTGTCACCAGGGGTCTTGTCGCCGGGGCGTCGAGAATCCGTGCTCGTTTCAGTGATACTCGGCGCTACGTTCTGCACACGGACGACAGTCGCTGCATTGGTCGTGCTGGCACCATCATCGTCCGTTACGGTGACCGCTATCGTGTACGTATCGCCGGGTGTGTCGGTCGGATCGTCATCCAGGTAAACGTGGGAAGCAGCCAAGGTGCGACTGATCGGGTCCACGGTGGCATTCGACGTCGTCCCATCACCCCAGTCGACTTCCACCGTGTGGGTATCCAACATGCCCGCATCTGTAAACACGCCCGAAAGCAGAATACCTTCACCTTCCACAATTGTCGTTCGATCGACAGCAACACTGGTAATCGCGGGCACGGCATTGTTGACATCAAGCAGAAATGTGGTGGATGCAGCACCAC
>RFIQ01000041.1 GCA_003695565.1 Planctomycetota bacterium
AGGAGAACCAGGAACATCATGGCCACGATCAACAGGGCTCTTCCAATATCTCGATCGATCTCTCCCACGTGCGGAGAGGCTTTCTTAGAGGCATCTGGTCCCAACAAAACCTTGGTGGTGGACGGCAGCGAAGGGTGGCTGGACATGTGAATGTCTCCCAGTGGTGAGATCGCTCGGTTGGGTGGAGAAGCGAAAGGGGGCGCGGGTATCCAAGGGGATCCCGCGCCGCAGGTCCCCTTCGTTACTTACGGGTTCGCGGGGAAGACAGAATCTGTACACCCACTGGATGCAGGGGAGACCGGCTGGGGGTCAATTCGACGACCTGCAAACTGTTGTACAGATCGATGTGTTGTTCGATTCCGTCCCAATCGAATAGTACGAAGCTCCAGCGTTTGTCGCTGCCGAACGGATTCCACACCTTGGCGTAGGGAACAATCTTTCCGCTGAGCATGCCGACGTCCGCCGAGGCTGTAACGAACTCGACCACTCGCGGGGAACCGTTGCTGTTGCGCAACGTCAGGCCGCCTCGCGCGTCGGCATCCAGCGATATCAGATCGACGCGGCCTTCGACTCCCGCTGAAACGATTTTCAAATCGATCGCCGCTGTGCCGGTCAGCTTCGAATCGATGTGTGGCGTGAAGTTCATCGCTACCGAGGCACCATCGCCGCTGGATGGAGCCTGGGACGTGCTCACGTGAACCGTAGCACCGACAGATCCTTGAACACGGAGCTGCACCGCCAAAGCGAAGGGGCCTACGGGAACATCTGCGCCGTAGTTCAGGTTCAGCGGCCGCGAACGCTGAAGCGTCTCGTCGAGCGTACCCTGCCTGTTCACGTTGAAGACGGTCGAACCGAGTGCGGTCATTTGCATGCGCACCCCCGCATCGCCGCCGGCGCGAGAATGCCCGTCGAAGGAAACGTACATCGCATCGAACGAGCGACCGAACACGGTTCCACCGCCTGCCGCTTCGGCCCGAGTTGCGACACCGTCTGGTTTGCCGGTCAATTCCAACGATCCCCGAGCGTAGGCAGCCAGAATATCGGGATCGCCCAAGGTGTACGAAAACGGCTTGCGCACGATGTGCTCGGATTTGGCGACGCGGTTTTCTGCGCGGGGACGATTTTCCTGGCTTTGAGCAAGTTGTTCCAGTTTCTCTACGGTGACCCTCGTGCCGGGTGCAACCACGGGCCGGCCCCCAGATCGAATCGCACGAGTGGCAAGGGGCGCCGAGTATTTCCGAGGGTCGAGGCGGACCTTGGCGATCACCGTATCGGTCGGCGCGTTGCGAAACGAGTACCCCAGCGCATTGAGATCCTTCTCGATCCGGTTCAGTTCGGCGAAATACTCGCCGGCCGTAATACGCGTCCCGTTGCCAAGCGTTAGGATTTCGTCCGGCGGGATGCGCCGGCCAGTTCTTGGGTCCACCATTTCGATGGGAGAGAATGCGATGGGAGTTCGACGAAACACCTGCAAGTCGCTGGTCTGGATACGGACCGGTTGCACCGTGGTTTGAGGCGGCCGGCCCAGTGGGATGCTGCGGGCCGGCCCCAACCTGCGATCCTGTGGGGAATCGGCCAATAGGATGCTGGCCAAGCCAGCGAAAACGAGGCTGAATCCCAGCATCAGACGAATTCGTGAATGGGTGAGTGGGCAGAGCATGGCTTCAACTCCTTCTGCACAGCGCGCCACCGTAAACGCGGCGGTGTCCATCTAGCACTGAGCCACTGAGCGGCGCGCGACCAACGGACGGGAAAGACGACCAATACGCACGAATCGATTCGCAACGTCCGTGCCGTACCGTCGATGCTGCCCCAGTCAAATCGCCGGCCGATGCAAGAGATTCTCGCCGGCTCGATACGGGGGAAAGTATCCTTGGCGTGCAGAAACTGGAAATTCCTTGGCTGTTTCGCACGTGAAACTGCCGACCCGACGAAACGGCGCAGTCGATGCGTCGATGGCCATGCGAGTAAAAGACGCTCCCTGCCCAGATCGCGGGGCGGTCGTCGAGACGTTCCAAATTCCGTTCGATGATGTCTGGTTGACATCTTGCTGTCACGATGTGATATCGTTTTCAGACGCATGTATTCGGGCAGCATTGATCTGAGATGCACCGCCCAGACCTGGAGTGACGGATGCGTTCGCCGTACTTTGCATGCGGTAGGGATGGCAGTATCATTTCTCCACCGGCAGACGTGTCCCAGCACCGGGTGGCAACGCAGAGCTCACCCCAATCAATCGGAGGGCGCATAGTCGCCCGCGAGTCCCTCGCGGCATGGCACATCGGTCCAGTCAATGGAAGGAAGAATGAAACTGCGGTGGCGCGTCGGGGCCGATCCCGCGAGATTCGGCAGTGCGTGTTGCCGGTCAGAAAGACATTGGAACGCGTAAAGAAATGGCCGTCATAGTGCCTGAGTAAGTGACGCGGTGCCGGATGGGTGGCCGAGTGGTCGAAGGCGGTGGTCTTGAAAACCACTGTACCGCAAGGTACCGGGGGTTCGAATCCCTCCCCATCCGCTTCGCTTTTTCACCCGCTCCCTGTCCCGTTAATGAAATAGGAATAGCGGCACGGGGCTCGACCGAATGATGTGCCGCGTATGAGAGCCGAGCAGCCACTCGGCGGTTCGGGACCGGCCGAACGCTCCCGCGGCCAGTAACCC
>RFIQ01000466.1 GCA_003695565.1 Planctomycetota bacterium
GGTTAAGGGGTTGGAACGTCGACTTTCCTTGCTCACGGAGCTCGTTTCCGCAGCTTGCGCTGCAGCGACCTGCGATGGATGCCCAAGCGGCGGGCGGCTTCCGAGATGTTCCCGCCGCAGTCGGCCAGAATGCGATGAATGTGCTCCCATTCGGCCTGGGCCAAAGTCGGCACCGGAACCTCCTCCTCGGTCTCAGGGAAATCCACGACTTCTCCACCACGCGCAAAGGCGGTGAGAATGTCATCGACGTCGGCGGGTTTGGGCAAGAAGTTGACGGCGCCCAAGCGAATCGCGTCGATGGCCGTCGCAATACTGCCAAATCCCGTGAGGATCAGGACTTTGGTGGCAGGATGGATTCGTTTGAGTTCCTGCAGCAACGTCATGCCCGATTTACCGGGCATGCGCAGGTCGATTACTGCCAACTCGGTGGGGAACTGGCGAAACACCGCGATCGCTTCGTCGTAGTTGCCGGCCACGGCCACACGAAACCCACGTTCGCGAAATGCGATCGCCAATCGATCTCGCAGTACCACGCTATCGTCCACCAACAGGATACTTTTCTCGGCGGGGGATCCTGCCTGATCGGGATCGATGCGCTCAGGGGTGTTGGCTGGCGTATTCATTCATCGAACCATGGCTGGCGAATGGTCGTGCAATGGCGAATCAGAGCTTGGAAAAGCCCGAAGCGTCCATTGTACTGCATGCGGGAGGGACATCGAAGGGTCTCGCGCCGACGCGTCACTCAATCGGTGGGGATCACGACGCGGGCGGTGGTGCCTTCGCCGGGCTGGCTGGCGTACTCCACGGATCCGCCCAAACGGCGCAGGACGTTTTGGGTCAGGTACACACCCAGTCCCATTCCGCGGCCGGGTTCCTTCGTCGTGAAGAAGGGTTCGCCGATCCGCTGCAGGACTTCACGACTCATGCCGGTTCCGCGGTCGATGATGTGCAGGACCCAACGTCCCTCTCCTGCGGTAGCGACAAGGCGAACCGAGGATGACTCGCTAGCATCGATTGCGTTTTGCACCAGGTTACGGATGGCCAAGGCGGCCGCCTGCACTGGCAAGCGCGCCGTATCGGCTCCCGCGGCGGGGTCCAACTCGACCTGGACCGCGTCTCCGTTGCGCACTCCGACCAGCACCTCGTCCAGGAATTCGGACAGGGAGATGTTCGACAGTCTTTCTCCCGCCGCCTCCCCGGCAGCGCTGGTCATCCGATTGAGAATCAGGCGGCATTGATCCAATTCGCTGCGGATCAAACGGACATCGTGACGGGCCGATTCGGCAACATCCGCTTTTTCCAGTGATCGCCCAAGTTCATTGGCAACCACCGCGATGGTGCTGAGTGGTGTCGCCAGCTCGTGAGCCGCGCCGGCCGCCAGAGTGGCCAGTCCTTCCAGTTGTCGGTTTCGCAACCGAGCCTCCTCCGCTTCTTGGATGGCCAGTTCGCGGCGTCGCAACTCCATCGTCAATGCGGTGATGAAGTACAGGATGACGCCGCTGCAGGTGGCAAACGCGGCCAGAAACCCGAGCTTGGGGATGGTCCATTCCGGTGCGCTACCGGGAGGAGAGGCTTGCAGGCTGGCCGAGGACAGGACGTCGATCGGTAGGGCCCGCACCAGCAGCAGTGCCACGCCCAGCACCGTGGTGGCCCATAAAGTCCAGGCCCAGGCCGGAGCCACGATCGCTCCGGCCACGGCCACATTGACAAAGTAGAACAAGGCGAAGGGATTGGCGATTCCGGCCGACAGATAGAGCATGGCGGTCAGAACCAACACATCCAGCAGCATCAAGGCTGGAATGATCTGGTGTGCGGGGAGCAGGTCGCTGCCCTGCAAGCCCCTTTTTCGCAAACGCCGCAGCCAGGACCAAAACAACAGATTGGTTGCCGCGGTGACACCGATCAGGGACAGGAGTTCTGCGGTGTACAGCGGTATTTCTAACGCGAAAACCACCACGGCTAAGGTCAACAGTTGGCCGCACACCGCCACCCACCGCAGTTGCAAGAACCACACTGCGGTATCCAGGCTGGGGTGGGGACGGATTTGGTGCGGAATCAATTGGCTGATGGCCATGGGCAATCCTCGCCGGGACAGGCGGGTGGGGAGGTCAGCGCCGTCATGTCTGCTGATCGTGAATCACGGCTTGCACCAAATCCTGGCAACCGATGGTGCGCGGCGATGCGAACACTTCGCCGCAATCGAATCCGGCAGCCCCACCGGCCGTCATGGCGATGGCGCGCACGCGCTGGACGACATATTGTTTTTCCGGCGGAAACTGCGTTTCATAGCACAAGATGGCTTCGATTTTCCGTTCCAAGTAGCCGCCGATGTCCACGGTAATGGTCGGACCGGGGGCAGGTGGATGCTCGAACCCCAACTGGAAGTAGAGTTGTCGCGGAATGCTATGAACGGGCAAACCAGGAAAGTGTTCGTCCCATTTCGTCAAGCGCGAATAGAATACCGCAGCATCGGTAATCAACATCGCCTGGTAGTGATCGGGGGAGGCCAATGGGGTTTTTTGCCCGAAGCCCAACACCAATTTCGGTCGGTACCGCCTGAATTCTGATGCCAGCTTGACGCGGGCTTCAAAGCAATCGAACAACCGCCGATTGGGCAAGTCCAGCACTTTTCGAAAAGCAACGCCCAGCACCCCCGCCGCCCGCTCGGCTTCGGCCAACCGAATGGCAGGGTCATCGCAACGCGGAGTCGGCTCGCCATTGGTCAAGTCGATGATCCCCACACGGTATCCCTGGTCGACCAGTCGGGCCAGCGTGCCGCCACAAGCGATCTCCACATCATCCGGGTGCGCTCCAACCGCAATCACATCCACTGGTTCAACCGCCGTTGTCATGCCTGCTCCACGTTGTGCATTAGTTTGAAAATCTGTGGTCCCCCGTTGGGCCTCCGCGCTATTGGGCCTTGTGTGCCACAAACAGGAAAGAGGGGTGCATCGCCTCCAAACGCAGCATGTCCAATTGCGGGTTGCTGCGAGCTAAACTCACCATGACGACCTTGCGATCCGGTGCCCGATCACGCATGGTCTGATCCACCGCCATCAAGTTGTCCAGGCTTCCCACGTTGGCCACCAGGTAACCGCCCGGTCGCAATCGACTCCAGGCCGACTGGACCAGGTCCGCCACCTGCCGCCCGGTTCCGCCGACGAAGATCGCGTGGGGGTCCGGCAAGTCCCGCCAGGCCTCCGGGGCCTGGCCCAGCACGGGGATGACGTTCGTGGCGCCGAATCGCCGGGCGTTCTCGACCAGCAACTGATAATCGTGTGGGTCCATTTCGATGGCGTATACCTGACCGTCGGTCGCCAACTGGGCGGCTTCGATGGCGACCGATCCGGTGCCGGCACCGACATCCCATACCGTGCTGGCGTGATCCAAACCCATTTCCGCCAATGCAATCACCCGCACCTCCATTGGTGTCAGCAGACCGCGCGTCGGTCGGTTCTGGTGAAACGCGATATCGGGATTGCCAAACAAACGACGCCCGGATACCTGCGTGGGCTGATCGGGCGCACCGGCGTGACGGACCAGGATCAACACATTGAGATTCGAGAATTCGGAGGCGGCGATTTCCTGCAGGGTGCCTCGCGTGACCCGCTCGTCCGGCGATCCCAGGTTTTCACAGACATACGCCGTGAAATAGTCGATGCCCGCATCCAACAGGGCTTGAGCCAGCCGCGCCGGGGGCGTTTCCTCAGACGTAAACACGCCGACTTTTTCGGCCGACCGGATTTTGTCGATGACACGCGCCAAGGGCTGCGTGGCCAGGTTCGTCAGATAGGCTTCCTCCCAGCTCTCTTTGACCCTGGCAAACGCAAGTTGCATGCTGCTTACGTGCGGCAGTACTTCGAAGCGTTCCTTCCCCAAACGGTCGCACAGATAGCGTGCCAAGCCATAAAACAGGGGGTCGCCACTGGTAAGCACGACGCATGGCTGGCGCTCGGCCGTTTCGATGGCCCGACTGGCCTCCTCCAAGTCCGAGGAGACCGGCAATCGGATCTGCCCGTCGATCGTTCCCAGCCCCTGGTCCACTTTGGCGATCAACTCGGGTGGGCCGACCAATGTTCCGGCCTGGCGGATGATGTCCCGGGCGTGGTGCGTCAATCCCGCGAGCCCGTCGTCTCCCACCCCGACAATGAAAATCTTCTCCGAGGTTGCCGAAGGCGGTGCAGGTGCTGTGTTGGCCATGGTTGCTCGCTCTGTAGGGAAATGGTTGCTTGCTCTGTAGGGAGAACGAACCAATTCGAATGCAAACCTGGATCCGGTGCGTGTCCGCGATCCTTACGCAAGAATGTAACACAGTCAGGCCGCTCGAAAAGCTAGCCGCTCCGTCTCGTCCCGCCGCGAACTCCACTGGATGACGACTCCCGACCCCGGGGTCCGCCCCGCGAAGGGCGAACGAGCAAGCCCGTCGTCAGGGCCAACCTCGGTCGTCGGGGGCGAAACGCCCCTGCCTGGCGGCGGTGGGATGGGCGGAGATGCGATGACCGGAGATGCGATGACCGGTCGACAGCCGCGCAAGCCGCCTTCGGCTAGAACCCCACCAGCTCAGGACTCGATCGGGTATTATTGGAAACGGCGTCGGTCCGCCGCATGGATCGTCGCGCCGCGGCAGCTATGGCCCGGCTGCCATCCGGGGCCCAGCGTCGGAATGGGCGGTTCCGGCAACTTGGGGCTGAAGCGCCTTTTGGTTTTCAATCCACCACAGGGGAGTTGTATGATGAGGATCCGATGGGAACGGTGGCTTCTCTTGACGGTACTGCTGTTGGTGCTGTGTGGGGGCTCAACAGGCTCTTTTTCTTCCGCGATGGCCGCGGACGTCACCCCATTGAAGATCGGCAGCCCTGCGCCCAAGTTCGAATTGCCGGGAGTCGATGGCAACATCTACCGCTTGGAAGATTTCGATGATTCCCCCATTCTGGTTGTGATCTTCACCTGCAATCACTGCCCGACCGCCCAGGCCTACGAAGGGCGGATCAAGCAGTTGCACGCCGACTACAAAGACAAAGGAGTGGCGGTGGTGGCGATCTCTCCCAACGATCCCCAAGCCGTGCGACTGGACGAATTGGGATATTCCGATCTGGGCGACTCCCTGGAAGAAATGAAAATCCGCGCCCAGGATGCCGGGTTCGAATTCCCATATCTGTACGATGGCGACACGCAGCGAGTCAGCCGCGCGTTCGGCGTTCTGGCCACACCGCATGTGTTCATCTTCGACCGCCAACGCAAACTGCGGTACGCCGGACGTATCGATGACAATGACATTGGTCCTCCCAAGTCGCATGATGCCCGGCGGGCGATCGAGGAGTTGTTGGCTGGAAAACCGGTTTCCGTCCCCGAAACGCGGGTGTTCGGTTGCTCGACAAAATGGTCGGATAAACGCGAGTCGGCGCGGCAGGCACTTGCGCGGTGGGATCAAGAACCGGTCGAATTGCAGACGATATCACCGGAGAAACTGCGCACTCGCTTGACGGAGCAATCCGACAAATACCGCCTGGTCAATGTGTGGGCGACCTGGTGTGTTCCTTGCATCGAGGAACTGGATGACCTGGTGACGATGCACCGCATGTACCGCAAACGCAAGTTTGAATTGATCACCGTTTCGGCGGATCGGCCCTCCGCACGCGACGCCGCACGAAAGGTGTTGCAGGAGAAACACTGTTCGGCGACCAATTACATACTGGATACCGACGAACAAGATGCTTTGTTCGATGCCGTCGATCCTCAGTGGAAGGGGGCGGTACCCTACACGCTGCTGATCGCTCCCTCCGGCGAGGTCGTCCATCGTGTGCACGGCGAATTTGACCCGCGGGAATTGAAGCGAGTCATCGTGGAGCATTTAGGCCGGACCTACGCCAGTCGTTGAGACACCCCAGGCACGATCGCGCACCGTGATAAACAAAAAAACGCGGTCCTCGATCGAGGACCGCGCCATCGGTTATTCCGTTTTCTCAAACGATCGCACCGAGCGTCGTTGGAGAGATGCCGTGGTGCACTAAGCAGAAAACGAGCTTCCGCAACCACACGTCTTGACAGCATTCGGGTTGTCGAAGGTAAATCCCTGCTTCTCGACGCTCTGGTACCAATCCAGCGTGGTACCGTCCAGGTACAGGGCACTCTTCTTGTCCACGACGACTTCCACGCCATGGCACACGTACTTGCTGTCCTTGGCCTCGTCGAAGTTTTCGTCGAAGTTCAACGTGTAGTTGAAACCACTGCATCCGCCACCGGCGACACCGATGCGCAGGAAACTGTTCTCGGGCAGCTGGTTGTCCTCACGAAACTTCTTGACTTGCTCCGCAGCTTTTTCCGTCAGTGTAATTGCCATCTTCTGTTCATCCCTCTAGGTGAGAGTAGCGTACTGGTAATTCGGTGCTCTGCGGGGTCCCAACCGAGTTCGCTGCCCCAACGGGCTATCGGCAAGCCACAGAGCTTTTCGGTCTGCATTCCGGTTCCTGTACCTATTTTATATGCCACAGGGGGGCGTTGCGGCAAGCCACACTGGTTTTCGCTCTGTTCGAGCCCCCCGAGATGCGGATCGCGGCGTTCGCCCCGTGTTGGTGGCCAGCGACCGCGCAGCCCGCCTGGCGAATGCCGGTACTCGCCCGTTATTTCCCCTTCAGCTCGTTCAATCGTTCTGCCAAACCCTCAGCCACGTCGGGGTGCAGGTCGGCCACGTTCTCGTTTTCTTGCGGGTCCTGCTCGTGATCGTAGAGCATTCTCCCGGTAAGGCGATCCGCCCGGTCGCGGTACTCGGAGTAGCGAAAACGATCGGTGCGGATCGTGTCTCCCCGTCCAAATCGTCCGATGGCCTGGGGTTTTCCCGGCTGGTTGGGGTTGCGCATCAGCGGCACCAGGCTTTGGCCCTGAACGTGATCGGGAATACTCAAATCGGTCAATTCGCAGAGGGTCGGGTAGATATCGATGAACTCGATCAACTGGGGGAGTCGAATGCCTGGGTCGATGCCGGATCCGGCCGGCGGGACGATGATCAACGGCGCGTGCATGGAGGTTTCGAAACAGGAATGCTTGTTCCACATGCCGTGTTCGCCCAATTGCCAGCCATGATCGCCCCACAAGACGATGATCGTGTTTTCGGCCAGCCCCAATCGATCCAAGGCATCGACAACTCTACCGATTTGTGCGTCGACAAAGCTGACGCACGCGTAGTAGCCGTGGATCAGCGAGCGGGCCGTCGGTTCGTCGACCGGCGCCGATGGATGAATTCCTGCATACGCCCGCAATTCCCCCGAGTTGTGCAATGCCTCGGCGGGAGCTCCGTGCGGCGGCCAGTAGTTGGCCGGCAAGTGGATCTCCTCTCGATCATACAGGTCCCAGTACTTCTTCGGTGCGCAGAATGGCAAGTGCGGTTTGAGGAATCCCACGGCCAGGAAGAATGGTTGGTCCGGCGATGCGGAGAGTTTTTCAAGCCATCGAATCGCCTCAGTAGCGCATTGTCCATCGGGATAATCCGCCTCGTCCGCATCCGCCGATTCGAAGGCGGGACCGCGGTGCTTGGACTTCTGCGGCCATCGTTGTTGATCTTCCGCGATCGCTCGCCTCTCTGCCTCACGGTCCTGGTACTGCGGTTGCGACGACCGCCACGGGGGACGGCTCCATCCCGATGCATGGTCGGCTGCATGGTGCAATACTTTGCCCAGGCTGATGGTTGTATAGCCGGCTTGGCGAAAATGCGTGTGCAGGGGGACGGCATTCGGCGCATCCTTCTCCGCCCACGTTTGGAAGCTAACGAAGCGACCTGGCGCCGGACGGATGCTGGTCATCAAGGCCGCGCGCGATGCTCCGCAGGTAGGGACCATGCAATATGCCCGTTCGCACAGTACGCCACGGGAGGCCAAGGCGTCGATGTGGGGCGAATGCATTTGGCGACGCCCATAACATCCAAGCTGTGGACGCA
>RFIQ01000042.1 GCA_003695565.1 Planctomycetota bacterium
GTCCGTGAACTGCCATCTTCGATTTGACCCCCGGTTCGCTACTGCGCGTTTCCGTTCGGTCTACCGCAAAACACCTCGCCGGCGGCCATCGAGGCGATTCGACGCGCCGGGTTGGCTGGCTTTTGCACCGCCTACGGGGCGTGGAATTGGCCTGGGTCCGACGGGTTTCACCTGCGCCGCATCCATGCCGATCCCGGCATCGAACGGCTCAAGAACTGGTTGACGTTCGATCCACGCAAGTTGCGCGAGCGGGTGCGATTGCCGTTGGACCGATGTGTTGGCAACGAAGGAGTTTGCGCATGAGCACGCCGGATGCCACTAGCCGTGAGAGCACATCGATGCGCACTGATCCGTTGCGGGTCGCGTTCGTCGTAACCAGTCTGCCGGTGGGAGGGGCTGAGGTCTTGCTGCTGAACCTGGTGCGGGGCATGGATCGCCAGCGGTTTGCACCGCAGGTGATGTGTACCAAGGAGGGAGGTGCGCTGCATGCTCCAATGGCAGCCGCCGTGCCGGTCCACACACGGTTCTTGCAGAGCAAATACGACCTGCGCGTCATTCCAAGGATGACGCGTTTTTTTCGCCGCCATCGAATCGATGCGGTGGTGACGGTAGGGGCCGGGGACAAGATGTTCTGGGGGCGGTTGTGCGCCCGCCTGGCGGGGGTTCCGGTGGTTTGCAGCGCCTTGCACTCGACCGGTTGGCCCGATTCGGTGGGACGGCTCAATCGCTTGCTGACCCCCTGCACCGATGGATTCATCGCATGTGCTCAGAGGCACGCCGCGCATTTGGTCCATCGCGAGGGTTTCCCTGCCGACCGGGTATACGTTGTGCCCAACGGCGTCGACACCGACCGATTCAAACCAGATGGCGCTCGGCGTGCTGCGTTGCGAGCCGAACTCGGCTTGCCACCGCATGTCCCCTTGGTAGGCGTGGTGGCGGCGCTGCGACCAGAGAAGAATTTGATTCAGTTCGTTGAGGCGGCGGCCCGGACGCTCAGGGTGGTGCCCGACGCCCACTTCGTCGTGGTAGGAGATGGGCCGCAGCGGTCGGTGATCGAGCAACGAATATCGGAATTGGGGTTGGTTCGACGCATCCATCTGTTGGGACGACGGGCGGACACTGAAGCGATCCTGGCGGGGTTGGACGTTTTTTGCTTGACCAGCCGCAACGAAGCCAATCCCGTTTCGATTTTGGAAGCCTTGGCCTGCGGGGTTCCCGCGGTCAGCCCCGAAGTGGGGTCGGTGCCGGAATCGGTGTTGCCCGAACAAACCGGATTGCTGACGCAGCCCTTATCGGTTGAAAGTACGACGCAGGCGCTGGTCCGCTTACTCGATGCCCCCCAGTGGGCGCGGCGTCTCGGTGAACAGGGGCGGCAGCACGTGGTGGAGAACTTCAGCCTATCGGTGATGGTCGACGGATACGAGAGCCTGCTCACCCTGCTCTACAACCGCGCCGCAGAGCGCCGACGATGGCCGTTACTTTCGAAAGGGGACCGGCGAGACGTGTTGTACCAACCGGCCAGGGGGGCAGAGATCGATTGTGCATGCGTTCACAATGTTGTTCACATGACGGGCGCCGAATTTGGAACTACGCGGGGGTAAGCGGCGTAATCATTGACGGGCCAGGTGATGCCCAAGAAATGGCAGTTCTTCCACAGAGGTTTCCGCGTAGATCGAGGAGAGGTGCGATGGGGCGGTTCGAACGATTGGCCAAACTGGAAGCCAAGCTTTTGCGACGCAGAGATCATTTGCGGGCGGCGCTGCAGGACGACTTGGAGACGCTGACCAGAATGTCCCCTGTCGGAGGCGACCTGGCGGATGTGGCATTGGAGATCGGTTACGAGGACGTGATCAGCCAGCTTGCCGATTCGGAATCGCGCGAGTTGCGGTCGATCGAAGAAGCCATTTCTCGTTTGCGCTCTGGAACTTACGGCGATTGTCAAGGATGCGGCAAGCCGATCCCGCTGGCCCGCTTGGAAGTCATCCCGGACGCAACCCTGTGCGTCAAATGCCAGCGGCTGGTGGAATCATCGGGATGCCGAGACTGGTCGCAGTACCAGCAGCGCGCCTACGATAGGGCAGGTCGAGATTGAATGGGAAGCTGGCCATGTTATGACAGCCAGCCGTCTGGCGGACAATTGGCGCAAACCATTCATCTGGCATAGCGGGCAGAATTGCGAACTTCAGAACGGAGTGATTTTTGGGCGCAGGCTGGCGGTAGTTGTTGCTATCATTCCTCGCCTGCCGGTTTGGCGTTGATGCGGCTCGGCCGGATGCCGATTCCACCTGTGATGACCCTTCCCTAGCGGACTGGATTCCGCGGCGTGGTTCCCCTGTGGAGTTGGTGGTGATGAGCAACGGTTTTGCGAGTTCGGCATTCAGGCTGTGGCTGGCGGCAGTATTGGGAGTCTGGTTGGCATGGACGGCATCTCCAGCCTGTGCCCAATACCGGATCGCGCCGCAAGGCAAATCGTCGTCGCGGGACACCGAATCGAGCCGACGCGCAAAACCCGTGCTACCCGAGCAGGTCGCTGGGCAGCGTCCTGGTCCTGCATCGCCAACGGCGTCCCAGCCCCATTACACGTCGATGCATTCGGCCCGCGAAGCAATCTACCAGCAGATCCAGCAGGAAGCTTCGGTGCTGGAACGGCAGTTGTCTCTGGTCCGCAACATCGTCCGTTTCGCCCGACCGACGATCGTTCACATCGAAGCGACCAAGACGGCGGATCCGGGCAAGGGGTTTGCCAGCAACCGCATCGAAGAGGCTGGGGCGGGCGTGATCATCGAGTTGTTCGGTCGGCCTTATGTTCTGACCAATCGGCATGTGATCTACCCGGCCGACATTCGATCGATTCGCATCGAACTGTACAACGGACAACTGATCCGCCCCACAAACGTGTGGACCGATCCATCGACCGACGTGGCCATCATGGCGGTGGACGGTGATGGGCTGGAGACGGCCCGATTGGGCGACAGCGATCAAGTGGAGATTGGCGATTTTGTCCTGGCCGTCGGTAGCCCATTCGGTTTGAGCCACTCGGTGACTTACGGCATCATCAGCGCCAAGGGACGCCGCAATCTGGAGTTGGGAGCGAAGGAAATCGAGATCCAGGATTTCTTCCAGACCGATGCCGCCATCAACCCCGGAAATAGTGGAGGGCCGTTGCTGAATCTCCGGGGCGAAGTGATTGGCATCAACACGGCCATCGCTAGCAACTCCGGTGGCAACGAGGGAATCGGATTCGCCATTCCTATCAATATGGCCCGCATCGTAGCAGAACAACTCGTTTCCCAGGGGCGATTGCGGCGCGCCTATTTGGGTGTGCAATTGGAAAACGCCTTCGACATCCTGACCGCACGCCGGTTGGGTCTGGATAGCACCACCGGCGCACTGGTCAAGTCGATTCTCAGAGACTCGCCTGCCGAACGGGCTGGGTTGCAAGTCGGAGATGTTATCCTGGAATTCAACGGCGTACGGATCCAAAACGACGGGCACCTGGTGAAGCAAGTTGGATTGACGCCTGTCGGCAGTCGCGTGGACATCGTGGTGTACCGCAATGGTTCTCCCCACCGCTTCACTGCCGTACTGGACCCCGCGCCGGAAAAATGACAGCGTTATGTGCGGGTGGTGCTGAAAAGGTCGGTGGTTTCTTTGAATTTCCGCGTTTTTTCTGCTATGTGGGTAGACAGAGGGACGATAAAAACGTACATTGAATGCAGTGCTGCTGAAGTTCGAGGCCTGCTGAGGCCAAGCGGCAGCAAGTTTTTCGAGGGATCGAGTTCGGCACAATTGAGAGTTTGAGTTACTGACGGTCGGTTTGGATTTGGTTACGGTGCCCTGCTCGAGTTAGAGTTTTCTGCGGCTTTCCTCTCTCTATCCGCTTGATTGTCCAGTGCCTGCGACTGGTATTTCCCGCGTTGTTTCCAACGCTGCGGATGTTCCCCTTCGCATTCTCTTGATCGACGCCCAGCGGTCCCGACGTTGTTCGCCGCCAAACGAACAGCGTTTGATTTTGAGGAGTTCTGAATGAACATCTACGTTGGCAACCTGAGCTTTGATGCGACCGAACAAGACCTGGAACAAACGTTTGGCCAGTACGGCGACGTGAAGTCCGTAAACATCATCAAAGATCGGGACACGGGCCGCTCCCGCGGTTTCGCATTCGTCGAAATGCACGACAAGAACGATGGTCGCGATGCCATCGACGGCGTGAATGACACCGAAATCTGTGGTCGCACGGTTACCGTCAACGAAGCTCGTCCGCGCGAAGATCGTCGCGGTGGCGGCGGTCGCCGCTGGTAAGCGACATCCCTGGCAGCGATCGCTCTGCCCGAACACTTCGTCGTCGAGCCCGGCCATCGCCGCTGGGTTCCACCGCGACGGCGGGACAGCGTGACGCGCGGGGCCAAGACAAACAGAAACAGCCCGTCAGCATCTTGTTGGCGGGCTGTTTTCGTTTCTTGTCCTTGTCTGGTCATCGAAATCCACCCGGCGCAACGCTGTGTTTTCCGTGTTGCGCTCGATGCATCGAAGTTCGACGATCGTGTGGCGCCGCAAAAAATTGTTTTCACAAAATCGGTGGAATCGTTGCAATGTGGGTGGACAGGGCGACGATCAAAGCATAGACTACCTGCAGTGCTGTTGGGAAATTGAGGCCTACTGAGGCTTCATCGGCAGCAAATTTTTCGAGGGATCGAGTTCGGCGCATTTAAGAGAAATAGTTACTGACGGTCGATACGGATTTTGGTTTTGGCGCCCTGCTCGAGTTTGAGTTTTCTGCGGCTTCCCTCCATCTTACCGCTTGATTGCACAGTGCCTGCGACTGGCTGCTCCGCGTTGATTGACAACGCCTGGCTTCCATACCAGAACAACTCTTGGCCCGTGCCAAACCACTCCCGACATTGTCCGTAGCCAAACGGGCCATGTTAGATTTTGAAGGAGTTCTGAATGAACATCTACGTTGGCAACCTGAGCTTTGATGCGACCGAACAAGACCTGGAACAAGCGTTCGGCGAGTACGGCGACGTGAAGTCCGTGAACGTCATCAAGGATCGGGACACGGGACGCTCCCGCGGTTTCGCATTCGTCGAAATGCACGACAGCAACGATGGTCGCGACGCGATCAGCGGCGTCAACGAGACCGAAATCTGTGGCCGTTCGGTCACGGTTAACGAAGCGCGACCGCGCGAGGATCGTCGGGGTGGCGGCGGCCGCCGCTGGTAGAATCGATCACCAGCCACGTTCGCTGATCGGGCGACGTGCACGAATCAAACAACCAACAGCCCGTCAGCGGAAAACGCTGGCGGGCTGTTTGCGTTGAGCGTTGCTGGCATTCAGCGGCGGTATTGGTGACCCGGCACAGGCATGCGACAGCGGTAGACGCCGGTCCGGGCGGTGATGATCAACGTGCGATCGTCTTCACCCGCGAAGGTGCAGTTGGCCGGTTGCTGGGGCACCTCGATGATTCCCAGGAGTTGACCATCCGGAGAAAAAACCTGGATGCCCAGGGCGGACGTGATGTACAGATTACCTTTCACGTCGATGCTCAGGCCGTCTCCGCCTCCGTTATCGCGGCCAGCCGGTTGTTTGAGTTCGCACAGCACTTTGCCTTTGCCAATCTTGCCGGGGCCCAGCACAGGGTAGGCCATCATCTGTTTTTGCATCGAGGGAATGACGTACAAGGTCGATTCATCAGGGGAAAGTGCAATGCCATTCGGGGCCGGCAGGTCGTCGCCGAGCCGCGTCACGTTGCCCTCGGTATCTACATAGTAAAACGCTTCGGTTCCCTGCGGCCACGGCTCCGGGGCCCGAAATCGCGGGTCGGTGAAGTAGACACCACCTTGCCGATCAATGACCAGGTCGTTGCAGGCATTGAAGCGTTTGCCACCATACTGTCCAGCCAGCACTGTCATGGCCTTGCTGGTCAAGTCATAGGCAACCAGTTGACCGTCCATTTGGCACGCCAGCAACCGATTTTCACCACCATACATCAATCCGTTGGCGTGACCGGAAGGGGTCACAAACACATCGATCGACGTGTTGCCTTCCCTCATGGTCATTCGATGGATCGTATTGGCCGGGATGTCGGTGAAGTAGACAGCGCCGTCCGGGGTTTTGGCTGGCCCTTCGACGAACTGGAACCCGTCCTGGACCAGTTCGACCTTTCCGGTTGTCCCCAAACCCTGAAGATCGGTTTGAGCGTGGGAAAAGGAGGAGGATGCCAAGACGACCGAGAAACCAACTAGCAGCGAAACCAGGCGTAATCTCATGGAACTTGCTCCAATTTGGTGGAACGTGGATGGGATACGATAACGGCCGGCCCCCTCCCGGTTGCCCATGCCACCGTTCGGATTTCCGGCGGCGCTGCGGCGCGACGAAGGGGGCCTCGATAGAGGGCTATCGTATCGCAAATTCCCGAGAAATGCCAAAGCCTGGCCAACAGTGATGTTGCGTTTCGCGCCGTGGCTATGCTGCTCGCAGAGTTCGATGTTGTCCCGCCGAGGCGATCCAGTACTCGATTTCGTCGCGGTCGGGTTCTTTTCCACCGCGCAGAATCCGCTGACCGGTCTTGGTGCCGAGTAACCGACGGATGCTGGCGTAGAGTTCCTCCGGGTCGGCCTGTGCCAGGGCATCGGGGTCGTAGATCTGGCAGGCCACCAGGAATTGAGCGTCGTGCCCTCGCAGGTTGGGAATCTGGCAGACCAGGCGTGCCTGATGCTGCCAGGCGGCGATCTTCTTGGCGGTGATCCTGGGCGCGTCCAGGAGTTCTGCCAGTTGCTGTGGATCGGCGTCCAACAGGTCGCCCACGGTAGCGATGCCCACCGCCTCCAACCGTTCGGCCGTGCGAGCTCCGATGCTCGGCGCGTCCACGATGGGGCTGGACAGCTCCAGGTAGAACCGAGCGGGTGTTTCATCGCGCGATTCCGCGCGGTCGGCGGCAGTGCCGGAGGTGGATCGCCGGTGGGACTGGGTTGCGGCGCGATCCTCGGCGGTTCGCGCGGTCCGCAAGTCGGCCGGAGAACTGGTGCGGGCGCGATCGCTCCGCGAGCCGGTTCGAGGCGATCGCCGTGCTCGGCGCTGTTGCCAGTCCTGGTGGCCTCCGCGCGGCTGGGAGGATCGCTGGTGCTTTCGCCAGGCGGATACGCGCCGGGACGAAGCTGATCCGTGGCGGTGCCGAGCCGCTGCGAGCCAATTGGTCAACCGGGCGAGTTCACGGCGACTGGCCGAGCGCATCAAACGCTGGCCGCGGGGCTTGTTCAAGAATTCTTCCACACGCTCCAGCAGTTCACTGGGGCTCAACCGTGCGATGTCTCCGGGACGCCGAATCCCCGCCCCTACCAACACCCGAGCGTCGAAGGGGCGGACGAAGCGGACGTGGGTGAGCAGGGAAGCCTCGGCCTGCCATCGACGTAACACCGCTGCGCTGACGCCGTCGATATCGATAGCGTCAGCCAACCAGTCGGCAGAAACGTCCAGAAAGTCGGCGACGGTATCGACGCCAAACGCGCGGCACCGCGCGACAACGGCTGGATCGAGATCCGGAATCGCATCCACCGGATCGGCTTCCGACAGGAAGAAATCGCCTTCTGTCGGGCGGGTACGCGCCGAAGCGGAGTCATACCACGTGGCATCGTCTTGTTCGCAGGCGGCTTCCGCCAGCTTGCGATTCACGGCCTCTTCGCTCTCCGCCAAAGCCGGATACTGTTTGTCCGGCGATTGCCACAAACAGGGTAACGTTTCGCACCAGGCACCCCGCATTCGAAAGGCTTCAGCCAGCGATTGGTCGGAGGTGAACGCGATGATCTGTTGTCCGGTTCGTGACACTTGCACCAAATGCTGGGCAGCCCGATGTGTGATGGCGTCTGCCAGGTGATCCAGCGTGGCGTCGAGAATCAGGGGAATCGGCTCGCCCCGCCGTTGCATGGCTTCGACGATAGCCAGTTTACCTGCCAATGCGGATAGGGCGGGTGCCACGACGATTTGCCGCGAGCGGAGCGGATCACGATCGGAAGCACCGAGCAAGCCGAGCAGATGCCGGTCGACAGCCTCGGAAAATGCCGAAGCCACATCGCGCTGCTGGTTCAATTGGCGATCGATGGCATGCAGTTCTCGCTCCAGGTCTTCGCGGCGCAGAAGTTGCCCCAGTTGAGCCATCACCGTGTCCAATTCCCGCTGAACATCCGCCTCGGTGCGTTCCGGTCCAGTCGGCCTGGTGTGCAGCATGGCAGCGCGCTGGTGTTGCAAATCCTGGATCTCGCGGCGGCAAACCTCGATGCGCTGGGTCAGTTTGCTGCGATGCTCGCGGAGGCGTTGGTGTTCGGCTGCCAGGTGGTTATCGCCGCTGCCATGCGGTTCGGTCGACGGCGCATCGGAGCCGACCTGTTCGTGGGCTCGCAGCCA
>RFIQ01000467.1 GCA_003695565.1 Planctomycetota bacterium
ATCCTGTGGCGCATCCTCCCGGTCGTGTGGGCCGGACTCGTCCCCGCCGCTATGCTTTGCTTCCTTCCTGCCCCAACCTCGGACTCCGTGGGATGGACCAGCGGAATCGGTGCCCTGGTCGTCGCCGGAGTGGTGCTGGTGGTCGGATTGGGGTGGTCGGCACGGTGGTGCGAGCTGGATGCCGACCGGCAGGCGTGCCGGTACGCCCAGCAATTGTGCGCCTGGGCAGCAGACTCACCCGTCGCGGCCCAGCATGCCCTGCAATCGGCTCTTCGATCGTTGATGACCGAACCCGCGTCCCAACGCGCTACCTGGTTGCACCCCGGCTTGAACCAGCGTCTGGAAAACTTGTCCCGCTGCCCACCCGGGCAGTGTTTGCTGGACGGACGACCGGCGGTCTGAAGGGTTGCCGCCGGAGGCAGAAAAATCGTTGCGATCCATCCGGTCGCTCCCGCCCGGACTGGCTTTGCTGGCAATTGCCCGATTCTTTCCATGTTGTTGACATGTGCCGGAAAGTTCTTGCCGAACAATTACATGGGCGGCAAATCACTATCGCAAACCAGCGATGTGCGAGATACCAGGAGCGCGTGCCGCCGGGAGGAGGGGCAGGGAGGCCGACAGGTGGTATTGAGCAGACCGTCGGCGATGATCGGCATCGAGCATCTCCCAAATAGGGATGCAAAATGGCCGGGGCATACCGGCGCCCGCCGAAGTGAACAAGGAACTTGATGTGGCGAGCATTCCAACTCCAAACTCCGGCGAATTGTTGCAACGCGTCGATTCGGCCATCAAGACCAGCCCCCATCTGACAGGCCATCAGGTCTTCTGCCAGGAAGAGGATGGTGTGGTTGTATTGCATGGAAAAGTAAAATCGTTCTACCAAAAACAGATGGCCCAGGAAGTCCTCCGACGCCTCGATGGGATCGAGCGGATCATCAACGAGCTGGAAGTCGATTGGATGGGCACCTCTTCCACGAACTCATCGGTCGAGTAATTTCGCGCGCCCCACACGGCAGGTGGACGTCGAGGCTGTGCTAGGACGCCTACAGCCGAGGCGAACTGCCGCCGACCGTCGCTGGTGCTACTGATCCCAGAGCCGATAGGGATCGTCGAGCCGCTGCATCTCGGCTTGCAACAGGGCCTCTAGTTCGCGGCGTTTGCCTGCATACGCCGGATCGTCGGCTAGGTCGGTTTCCAGCGGATCGGCCCGCTGGTGCTCCGGCAGGTACTCATGCGGGTTGGCCGCCAGGTTGAACAATTGAGTGCGCCGTACCGTGCCGTCCAGCACGTCGTACTTGATCAACTTCCAATCGCCCTGTTTGATGCACCGCATCCCGGGTTTCGTTCCGCCGCAGTAGACGCCGTACAGCACATCGCGAATCGTCTGCCGCTGGCCCTCCAGCACCGACCGAAAGCTCTCGCCTTCGACCGTCGCGGGAATCTCGATCCCGGCCAGGTCGCACAGCGTGGGCAGTACGTCCAGCAGATAGATGTTGCCGGGCACCCGAGACCCCGGCTCGATTCCCGGGCCGGCGACGATGAACGGGACACGCCATGTATGCTCGTACAGATTCTGTTTCCCTTGCAGACCGTGGCGGCCGATCGCGATTCCGTGATCCGAGGTGTAAAAAACGTAGGTGTTGTCCAGCTCTCCCATGGCCTCCAACCGCGCCAGCACGCGGCCGACCTGCGTATCGATATCCTCGCTGCACGCGAAGTACCGCCCGATCTCGTTGCGAATCGTCCGCTCGTCGCGTCGATCCCACACGCCGCTGACCGCGATCTCGTCGCGGCAATCGGGATGGCCGTGCGGAAACGGATGCGCTGACAGGTAGTTTGGCGGCAGGGGCGGCTGGCGCGGGTTGGCGGGAGGCAGAGTCGAGCGATCGGTGTGATTGACCGCGCCGTACTTGGCCAACAACTCCGGTTTTCCGTTGCGCGGGTCGTGGGGATGCGAGAAGCCGAAGTAGATCAGAAACGGATCGGTGTCCTGCTCCGCCTCGCGCCGATCGAGGTATTCCAGCACCTGGTCCGCATGCCAGGCGTTGCCGGTCGCGTCGGTGTCACCACGCTTGGTCGCTTCCCGCAACACCTGGAACTTCGCGTTGGCCGCGTCGTAACTGTTGCCGCGTTTGCACGTCCGCATCGTATCGTATCCAGCGCGATTGAATACCGCGGCCATCGTGTACTCGGGCAAGTCAACCGGTACTTTGTTCGGATCGGTGGCCCATGGGTTGCGCGGATCCTGCCGCCGCCGATCCGGAATGTGCCACACCGTCCGGCCGCTCATGATCATGTGCCTGGACGGCGTGCAGACTCCACCGGCCCAAGCCCCCATGTGATGCGCCGCATCGAACACCATGCCTCGAGCGGCCAGGCGATCGATGTTCGGCGTCTCCAATCGGGAACCCGGTGCGTATGCGCGCAAATCGCAGGCTGCCTGATCGTCCGCGATGATGAACAAGAAGTTCGGCCGCTCCTCGTCCGCTGCCCGGGCCGGCGCGGCGGCAGCCATCATGAGAACTGTTCCACCAACCGCAGCCAACCACCCGACGATGGATCGCAACATGAGAATCGCCCCTCGAATGAAATCGTATTTCCTGATCCAGGTGTCCGACGTACCGCTGCCGCCACGTTCGACCCGCACGCCGCGCGGAATCCCCGGGCGAGAAGGGTGCGCACGATACGGCCTGCCTTCCCGAAGGCTCCGCGATCGCTTATCAGCCGGCTTTTCTAGCAGGACTTGCATCCGCACCCCACCAGCAGGCGGCGGGCGAGCCCTCCCTGGACGAACCTTCAGTATAACGTGCTGTCTCAGCGGCGTGTCCGGCGCTTTCCCGTGCGGAATCGGCATGCATAATGGAGTCGCACAGAGCGGCGGTGGGTACGGTCCTCGATTCGGGAGTTGAGCAAATGAAGCGGCTGACGGCGGCCACGCTTATCGTATTGTTTTTTGGCCTGGCGACGCAGTGCCTGGCACAACAAATCGTCGATCAGTGGCGGTACACGCTGCGGCGTCCCGACGCTCGATGGCACCAGCCGTCGTTCGATGATTCGACGTGGCAAGAAGGCTGGGGCGGTTTCGGCACTCGCGATACGCCGGGCGCCCGCGTGGGAACGGTTTGGGCCACGCGCGACATTTGGTTGCGGAAGCAATTCGAACTGGATCGCATCCCAGAGCGTCCTGCATTGCTGATCCATCACGATGAAGACGCTCAAGTCTTCCTCAATGGCCACCGGGTGGCGGAGTTTGCGGGCTATGTCACCGAGTACCGCGTCGTGCCGCTCGACGATGCAGCGCGGGCTCATCTGCGGGTCGGTAAGAACGTCATGGCCGTACACTGCCGCCAGACCGGCGGTGGACAGTTTATCGATGTGCACCTGGTCGATGCGGATCGCGTGCCAGAGCTGCCGCCGGCTAAACGCAACACGCGTCCCTTCCTCTCACCACTGATCACCGCGTGGGGCGAACAAGTGACGGCGGACAATGCCTGGAGAGAATATCCCCGACCGCAATTGCAACGCGATGCGTGGCAAAATCTCAACGGACACTGGGACTACGCCATCACGCCCATCGAACAACAGCAGCCACCGAGCGCGTGGACGGGCCAGATCCTGGTGCCGTTCTGTCTCGAATCGAAACTCGGCGGCGTGCAGCGACTGCTCGATCCGTCCGAAGCGCTATGGTACCGCCGTACGTTCTCTTGCCGCACGGACAGCGATCAGCGCACGCTGTTGAACTTCGAAGCCGTCGATTACCGGTGTCAGGTTTGGGTCAATGGTCAATCGGTCGGCAGTCATGTCGGCGGCAACACGCCGTTCTCGTTCGATGTGACCGGTGCGATCCGCGATGGTCAGAATGAATTGCTGGTGCGCGTTGAGGATGCGACCGAAGGCTGGCAACTGCGGGGCAAGCAGACGCTCAACCCGCGCGGTATCTGGTACACGCAAGTATCCGGCATCTGGCAAACGGTGTGGTTGGAACAGGTTCCTCAGCAGTACCTCGAACGAGTGAAGATCGATACGCAGACCGATGGCACGGTCACCGTCCATCTCGCCTGGAACACGCCCGGTGAGGATTCCGCAGTGGTCCGAGCCATCGTCCGCCGGGGCGACCGAGAAGTGGCTCGTACCCGCGGCCGAGGATCGCAACTACAGTTGCAAATTGTTGAACCGGAACTGTGGTCTCCCGATTCGCCGGCCCTATACGGCTTGGAGATCCAGGCTGGGGACGATCATGTCACTTCCTACTTTGGGATCCGTGAAATCGGCAAGGTGCGAGATGCCGACGGCCATTGGCGTTTCACGCTCAACGGCCAACCGCTGTTCCATTGGGGGACGCTTGACCAAGGCTGGTGGCCCGACGGCTTGCTGACACCGCCTTCGGACGAAGCGATGCAGTACGACGTGCAGTGGCTCAAGGATGCCGGGTTCAATATGATCCGCAAGCACATCAAGGTTGAACCGCGGCGATACTACTACCACTGCGACCGCATCGGCATGCTGGTGTGGCAGGATCACGTCAGTGGTGGGTTGCAGCAAGCGTGGCCCGCGTGGACCCGGCTGAAACCGAATCCGGTGGACGGAACGTGGCCCGAGGACCAGCACCGCCAATTCATGCTCGAGTTGGACCGCATGATCACCGCGCTGGAAAGCCATCCGTCGATCGTCGTGTGGGTCCCGTTCAACGAGCGTTGGGGGCAGCACCGCACGATGGAAGTCGGACGATGGACGGTCGCACGCGACCCGTCGCGGCTGGTCAATATCGCCAGCGGCGGTAATTTCTGGCCGGTCGGCGATGTGGTCGATGCGCACCATTATCCACACCCCGAGTTTCCATTCGAGGATGGGGCGGGCGGACGGTTCGATGATTTCGTCAAAGTGATCGGTGAATTCGGCGGGCATGGATTTCCCGTGGTCGGACATCTGTGGGATGCCAACCGACGCAACTGGGGATACGGCGGGCTGCCGCAGAGCCTCGACGAGTACAAGCAGCGTTACGTCACGTCGCTCGATAAGCTCAATGAACTGCGGGCGAGTGGAATCGCTGCCGGCATTTACACCCAGACGACCGACGTCGAAGGGGAGATCAACGGGTTGCTGACCTATGACCGCAAGATAGCCAAGATCCCAGCCAAAGAGTTGGCCGCACTGCACCGCCGCCTGTTCGACCAACCACCGCCCGCCCCGTCAACGCCTACGAGATGACATGTTGAGATCCCTGCAATCCGAAACATACATCGACGGCTCGATCCATACGATGCCCGGTGGACACGGTGGTGAGATGCTTGACAGGCTGGAAGCCTATCCCACGAGCTGGAAGCCTGGCCCACGTGGGATAGGCTTCCAGCCTGTCATTCTCATGCTTTCGATGTAATGCATTCGAGAACACGATCTGATGAATCCAACCAGGCAATCCATGCGTGCGGCCATCGGCGTGGTGCTGTTAGGCGGTGCGGCGATTACCGCGGTCTCAAGTACGAGAATCGCAAACTGCTCCTGTGTCGCGACGCCGCCATCCGCAACGGCCGGTGCTGGGTGCTGATGTACGATTTGTCCGGACTGCGGAGCGATGCCCAGAGCCCGTTGCAGGAGAAAGGTGAACCGACATGAGATCTACTGGTCGTGCTTCAACTCAGGCCCGACGTCCGCTTGCGTGTTGGACGTGGTGCGTGTGCTTGCTGTTGGGAGTTTGCCCATCGGCGGCGGCCGACCCGCAGCGGCAGCCGCTAAATTTCCTGTTCATCGTTTGTGACGACTTGAACACCCACGTGCAACCCACTGGCTACGAACCGATCGTCACGCCGACGCTGCAAGCCCTGGCGGCCGAGTCGATGGTCTGTCGCCGCGCCTACTGCCAGTACCCGGTGTGCGGACCGTCGCGGGCCTCGTTCTTGAGCGGCCTGTATCCGGAATCGACCGGCGTGCTCGACAACCAGGCCGACATTCGGTCCACTCGGCCCGGCACCGTATCGCTGCCCCAATGGTTGAAGGACCGCGGTTATTGGACGGCCAGTGTCGGCAAGGTGTTCCATTCGCCTCGCCATGAACCGGGGCGATTGGCATGGAACGAGTTCGTACGGTTCGAAAACGACGAGCTGCCGGTGGTCCGGCAAGCGCGCGAGGAATTCGAGGCCCAGTTTGGCCCGATCGACCAGGGTGCGAACCGGAGAAAATGGAAGGAGATCGAGCGACGCATCGCCGCGCCGTTGACCGCTCAAACACCACCGGGTCACGGACCAAGCGGCCTGAGCGACGCGCAGCACAAGGACGGGAAGAATGCACGGCAAGTGGCTCAGTGGCTGCTGGACCGGTCCTACGGCGACCGTCCTTTTTTCATTGCCTGCGGATTTCAAAAACCGCATGTCCCCTTCTTGGCTCCCGGCAAATACTTCGACCTGTATCCCGCGGATCAGATTCGCTACGCGCCCGATCCGCCCGATCTGTGGGATACCCTTCCGCGTAGCGCGCTGTCGCCGCGGTATAAAGCGTTCGGTTTCGAACTGGGTGTCGAGAACGATGCCTTGCGCCGAGAGTACATGCAAGCCTACCATGCATGCGTGTCCTTCATCGACGCGCAACTCGCCATCGTGCTCGACGCACTGAAACGCAGCGGTCATTGGAATGACACGGTGATCATCTTTACATCCGATCACGGCTATCATCTCGGTGACCACTTCCTGTGGGGCAAGGTGACGCTGTTCGATATCGGCACCCGCGTGCCGCTGATCATCCGCGTGCCCGGAGTCACTCGGGCCGGCAGCCAGACCCAAGCGATGGTGGAATTGGTCGATATTTTTCCGACCGTCGTCGACTTGGCCGGCCTGGATCGGCCCTCCGGCCTGCAAGGCACCTCGTTGCGGCCCTTGATGTTGGAACCGGAAACGGCAAGCATCAGAGAATACGCCTACACTGTGGTCCGCCGCGGGCAGAGCCTGGGGCGGGCTGTCCGCAATCAGCATTGGCGATACGCGCAGTGGCCGGATGGCGAAGAACTGTATGATTTGCAACGCGATCCGTCGGAACGTCGCAACCTGGCCGCAGCGCCACGATGGAACGGAACGAAAGAGCACCTCCGCCAGGTTCTGGCTGATCTTCAACAACGCGCCGCGTCCGCCACCGCCTCGAAGTAGTGTAACACGGGCTCCGCCAGTGTCCTGCTATTGACAGGCTGGAAGCCTATCCCACGTGCTGGAAGCCTGTGCCACGTGGGATAGGCTTCCAGCCTGTCGTTCTCATGACTGCGACTTAATGCATCGAGAACTTCGTAATCTTAGGAAATGCGTTGAAGACTCCAGGGTACCACGGGCTTCGCCAGTGCCCCGCTATTGACTGACTTCCTATATTCCAAAAGCTCTGCATTCCCGGACGGAACGATCACTACGATGCCCGGTGGGAGCATGGGCCGGATTATGGCTGCGTCAGGTCCAGTTTAAAAGACAGCTCGTTGGCGGCTTCGGCAGGGAACGGGATTCTCTCGGCGAGCTTCTCTGCGGTCCGGACATCGACCTTGTAATCCTCCCCCATGACGACGTTGAACCAGCGTTCGCGGTCCATGACAACACGGTACATCTTTTCGTCCTGGGTCTCCGCGATGAATGGCAAATACAGTTGGATGGGCCGACCGGCGTATTCGGCTTTGGCACCGATGCGGTCGATGCGGCCGCTCCGCTGTTCCAACGTGCTTGGGTTCCAGCACAAGTCATGGTGGATCATGTAGCGGCAATTCAAATGCAAATCGACTCCCTCAGCCATCACGCTACTGGCGATCAGCACCTCAGGATAGAACGGTGTGTTGAAGGTCAGCATCAGTCGCTGACGCGTCTCCGATCGCGTCGCTCCATTGACCAATCGAACGTTGGGCAGCAATTGGTCGGGCCGCGTATTTTGCAGTTCGTCGTCAGCGTACTCGGCCGCCGCATCCACGCCGAAGTGTGTTCCGGTTTGAATCCGCTTGACCGCGTCGATGTATCGGTTGCGTTCCTCCTCGCCACACCGATGCACCAGAAACGCCAGAAACTGATTCAAGGTCTCCTTCAACGTCAGCCCCGACAGGTCTTCGGTTTCCAATGCAACACGCACGGCATCCGCATCGAGCTTGTGCCGATCGAGCGGGAAGAAACGCACCAGCAGCGATGGTGTGCGAACGTTGCGGCGAATGATCTCAACCAGATCCTGGCGCCTGTTCTCCAGAGCGGGAAACCGTGAGATCAGCCCAATCGATGCCTCGTCGCACGCGCGTCGAAGCGGAGAGTCTTGATCGAAGAAACGCTTTCCAATCGCATCCAGCTCGGCCGCCACCTGGTCTTCGGGAACATTCAGTTTGGCGGACCCTAAACGTAGAATCTCCGCGCGAATCGCATGGGAAATCAATTGCCGCAAGACGCGTCCGGTAGCGACATAGTGGCAAAACACCACCACCTTCTCGCCGTGCCGCCAGATGTCGGCAGCACGCCGGACGGTGGCAGCAACCTTCGGATGATCGATTCGACCACTTTCGCCTTTCGGGATCAACGACTCCAATCGATCCAGGTACCATCGCAGCTCATCGTCGACCTCGAGTTGCGGTGCTGCGTCATCGTCTTCATCCGTCGAGTCTTTCCCGCCAGTGGCGCGAGTGTGCAAGAACGCTTCAAAGCTGGACGCCAGGCCTTCAGCGAAAACGGGCCGCGACTCGGGGTGGTGGGATGTGGCTCGGGCCGCCAACAGGAAGGGTAGCAGGGCCCGGCCTTCCACCGGGATTCCGCGTTGGTCCGTCCCGGGGTGATCTTCCAGGATGGCACGCCCTACCAGCCGTTGCCGCCGGCAGACCTTCGCATTATCGCCAGGCAAACTACGTGGTTTCAAATGTCGGATCACCCACTTGCGCAGGAGCCCTTCGGCCGCCGCCATGCGTTCCTTGGTGCGCGCGTAGCAACGCATCACGTCGTCGGCGGCGGGGGTGAGTTCACCACCCTGTCGCGCTGCCCGCCACCACTGGTGGCTGTCGCCAAAGGGAACGCCATCGACCTGCAGGTCTTCCGTGCACAAACGCCCCCAGGCGTGGTCCAGTGTTACCGCGGCCTCCTGCGCGGCGTCGAGTGCCTCGCGCAGTTGCTGTCGCTTCAGCGTAAACTCCTGCCGGTTCATCCCTGGGGCTCGGGCACACTTCCAACGAATGCCATCGAACCGATCGATGACCGAGCACAATTCGTGATGTCCGAGCTGAAAGGGCGTCGCTGTCAAGAAGAGCATGCGTTCGAATACTCCAGCCAATGGACCACGGGAAATCTGATCGGCGTCCGCCAGAGCATCCGGGGAACGGAACAGGGAAGCCAGACGGGTATCGGCATTCTTCAAATGGTGTGCTTCGTCCAGGATCAACAGCGGAAGTCGCAAACGTGTCTTCGCCAGGCATTCTTCCCACAACGACCTGGCCGCTTCCTTTATCACGTGCCGAGCGGCGACGACGTAGCTGTCGTAGTTGATGGAACGCCGCAGCGGGATCTGTTGAACGGCTTGGAAAACCTCTTGCGTATCCAGGTTGGGTAATACCTTGACCACCGCCTCCGGCACCGGATCATCGTCCACTACCTCCAGAGGCTCCAAGATCTTCAGCCACGTGTCGGGCCCCGTTTGCAATAGTCTTTGCCAGATGTCGGGGTCGCGTTTCTCCAGCCATTTCATTTGCAACAGACTTCCCAGGCTGCGGTACAGGGCGCGGCGCAGCCCGGCTATGCCTCGCTTGCGGTACAGGCTTTGTCGAATCAAAGCCAGCATGACCCACGGGTCGTTCAACCCGCGGCTCATGGCTCCGTGCGTCATGAAGATGACCGAATTGCGACGCTCGGGAGGGTCGTCGATCAGCCTCAAGAATTCCACAGCTCGATCGGCCACATCCCACCGGATGCGCTGGGAAAGCGATGTTGGCAGGCATTTTTCGCAAAAAAGCGCAAAATCCGCGCACCACTTTTCTTGCAATGCGGGCGGGGTCATCACCACCACAGGATGGCGACCGCGATTGTTCAACGCAACGGAGACGGCTACGGCCAACGCCACGAACGTCTTCCCCATGCCAACTTCGTCTGCCAGAATCACGCCCGGTTGATCGACCAACCGCTGGAGGATCTCTTTCGCCGTCCGTTCCTGGCGAGCAGCATCCTCAGCAGATATCCGCCCCTCGACATGCAGATCGATCTCATTGCGGAACGGGTACAGCATGTTCATTTCGCCACGGTCTCGAATACGGTGTCCACATAAGATCGCAGATTCTCGGGCACGCTAGGATCCATCGGCGGTACCAACTGGCGCAGGTCAGCAATAACGTTGCGGATTTCCTGCTCATGCAATTCGGGCGACACACAACCCGGCTGGGGTTCCACTCGTACGCGGCCGAGTTCCAGGACTAATTCCGCGATCAGAAACGCCTTTTCCTCTTCCGAACGAGCCTCGCGAATCAGGGCGTCGGCCAGTGCGGTCACACCGACGGGCCCCCGCAACCGCCATCGCAAATACTCGAGCGTGGCTACCGGCCGCTCCAGTCGTCGCCGCAGGGCGCTCAGCGCCCACGAGACGCGTCGCGTCCTCTGCAGCAGGAACTGGCTGGTGTCGACGCGCTGATGAGGATCGACGATGGGGCTTGCGGCATCCCGGTCATCCGCCTTCCTGTGGCGACTCAGATAGGCCCGAAGCACGCCATGCAAAGGACGTGCGGAACTGAGGATATTGATCAGCACTTCCAACGGCAACTGTTTCAATTCGTCCGGAGGCGGCAGAACCTCTCCGCACGACGCATTCACCGGCCACCAGGCGGCGGCAAGTGATTCCGCCCAGTGAACCCACAACCCGGCGGGAGGCCGCTGCTCCTGCCACCGGACTACGCATTGCTCGGGGGAACCTAGCGCCATCCATTCCGGTTCGCCCCACAACCGTCGCTGACCCTCCTCGGAGAACAATTCCCATCCGGGCGGAGGAGTCCCCGCAAATGTCAATCGCAGCACTGGTCGATGTTTCTCGTCGCACTCATAGATCGCCTCCGCGAAACTCGGTGGCAACAATTCGGTCTCGGCTGTGATTTCATCCTCCGGCGGCGATGGCATCCAGTGCACGTCCGCGTTCAGGTCGACCGGCTCGCTCTCCGGAAAGCCCTGGGCCAGCAACTCCCAGGCTTGCCAATCGCGTTTGGAGTCGACGACGTAAGCCAGGTTGGCCTCCAAGTTGGGACGGGTACTCAGCCCGGTTCCCGCACTGGTAAAATTGCTCGATCCGATCAAATACAATCCCCAACGCGGGTGCTCCAGCATAATCCCCTTGGCATGCAGCGGCCGGCCGCTGGGCAAGGCGACGCGATAGATCTCCGTCGTCGTGTCGGGCCGTCCCGCTGGCTGGGCATGCAACAGCGATTCGGGGGCATGTAGAAGAATCCCTTCTCCGCCCGGCAATTCCTCACCGGAGACATGGAACTGCACGGAGGCGTAACCCCGTTTGCGAACCAGTTTCCACAACTCGCTGGCCGGTGCATTGGTGGAGTCCGGAGGATCGAAGAACGGGCTCACGGCGCAGGCCACCTCGGGCGGAGATGTGGCCGGCCATAACCGGCTCAGTTGAGCGAAAACGGTTGGCCGTCCCGGGCCAGTAAATACTGGGCGGACGAGAACCGCCTGGCGGCGCGCTTCGGTATCCGAAACTCCCCAGTGCTGGCATTCGTTCTCGACGCGATCCAGCAACCCATTCCACCGCTCCAACGCTGGGCTGGCCGTCGTCCCCACGGTCGTAGATTCGGCGGCTTGCCTCAAGAATTCGACCGTTTCCAGCAGGCAGGATACCGGTGCCTGGCTGTCGGGGTGGAAATCGAGAACACCGAACACCTCCAGGTTTCTGCGGTAGGCATCTTCGGTCACATTGGCCGACGAGATGATCAAACGCGCCAGATTCGACCAGTACAACAAACAGACTTTGGCATGCAGCAGCCCCTGGGGCAAACGCGCCGCCAGAAGGTCCCAACGCAGGCTGCGATTGCCTCGACAATGGTGCTGATCCACCAGCACGGCAGCGCAGGAGAGCTGAGCCATCTTCTCTTCGCGTTCGATCAGGTAGATCGGGCCGTCTTCGACTGGATCCGACTCGATCTGCAGAAACCTCGCCAAACACTCTTCTTCGAAGAACGCGGGGTCGAATGTGAAGCTGGTGGCGACGACGCCAACTGGGGCTCCCGCTCGATCGGGGGCGGCCCATGCATCCAGCAGCTTGCCGCGCGCGGGGTTCTCTTCGCCCTTTTTTTGCTTAGCCATGGTTTAGCTCACCAAACGAAGATCACGAGCAAAGGAAGACAGTGCCCTGGTGCGGTAAGCATGCACATAAGCCTCATCATGTCGGCCGCCCTGATCGGTTAAGTAGCCTGTTCGAATCATGAATGACCCGTCGTCGAAGCGATCGAACCAGGGGGCTTTGCCAGCCGGAGGTTTGGCGAGTTGAATCCGACAATGATGATTCAACAACCGCTCGACCCATTGCCGGGATGACACCCGTTCGGCCAGGCTGGCAAAGGTGTCTTCGAAACGGACGGTCTGGTCGAACGGCGAGAGTTTTTCGGATACTTCTGCGAACAGGTCGGGAATCCGCCTCGCGGCCCGTTGAACCCCATCCAATTGCTCCAGCTCCTGCGCCGTGATCCGCTGCTGGTACTGCGACAAACGGAACATGCAGTCATCGAACGCGTCTTGCAACAGACGGCAAAACCGTTCATACGCGTCGATCGCCCCCAGCAACTGCTGCAATTGCGGGCTGGCTCGGGGTGCCAGCCACTGGTGAAATCGGCGTTCCGAAAACGTTCGCTGCTCGACTTCCTTCCACCACAGGCGCCAACCTGCGGGACGGATCAGCCCGTGCAATATCTCGCCACGAAATCCGCTCGAGGCATGCATTAACGCGCGGGCGATCAATTGGGATTCCTTTTGCCCCACGTCGTAGATCCCCAGATGATCGCTGAAAAAGCTCCAGCCAGCCCAACCCGTTTTCCGAGCCACCGCTCCATGGCGAAGTCCGTCTACGATGGCCTCGTGCAACTGTCGGCGAACCACTTTTCCAGGGCCGTCGACCGAGCTGCAGAAACCGTCCAGCCCCTGCTCTTTTTCCCATGCCGTGAGCAATTCATACCCCACCTGGCCCAACCGCCCGGCGACCTCGATGCCCACGTCACGGGCCAACGCTCGATAGACGCCGTGGAAACCGAACACGTTGGGCGTCTTGAGATAGCGCTTCTGCGATAGCGGTACTCCCTCCCGCGACGCCCTGGCAGCCTTGTCCTGGCCGGGCAATCCGCGCAGCAGCGAACGGTCGGAGGTCGTGCGCACAAGACCTTCCACCACGTACCATTCGAACACCTGCCACGGCTCACTGACTCCATCGGCCGCGACGACGTCTTCGTCGAAATCGCTGCACAGCGACAGCGAGACCGCGATTGCCGTCAGGAACCGCGGATGCATCTGCCGTTCGCGCACGCCGGGAACCAACCGTACCGCCAGCGCATCGGCGATCGCATACATCCCCAACGGGTCGATCGAACCTTCCGCCGAAACCCGAGGATCCACCACGGACAGCATTGGCAATTGCATCATCGAGCACCTTCGCCTAACAAAAAACACGCGTGCATCCTTCGATTCTAACCGAACTCGCCGCGTGCAGAATCTGAGCGAAAACCGTTTGCCACTGGCTCAGTCAGTGCCCTTCGTGAGATACATTGGAACCCATGTATTTCAAGAAAACACATCGAAAACGAGTGAAGCACGACCAGGTCCTGGGGCACCTGGCATGAACTGACGTTTTCGTGCTACTATCGGAAGCTGTTGCTGACCAATGTGTATCATTCAAACGGAAGATCCGGAGTTGCCCAAGCTGACACGTCTTCCGGCCGACTTGTTTGCTGCTGATGGAGTTCCGATTGCTGATTCCATGTGAGAAGCACAGGCAAAGCTAGTGGCATGCGGCACCTCGATAAGATGATATGTAGTACCGGTACCGGTCGAGCCAGTGGCACCCGAACAGTCAGTGTTTTTGTTCGTATTCAAAGAGAGGGGCGACTACGGGGTGGAAATGGGTGGTGATGGGATGCCTGGTGGTGAGTCTGAGTAGTGGCCAGATTGCATGGAGCCAGAGTGTAGAGCAGCCGAATGTGGTGTTGATCTATATCGATGACCTGGGCTACGGAGATGTGGGATGTTATGGCTGCCCCGACATACCGACACCGAATATCGATCGGCTGGCGCGAGAAGGCGTTCGGTGCACGGCGTCGTATATCACCAACCCTCCCTGCTGCCCCAGCCGCTGTAGCTTGATGATGGGGCAGTACGCTCAGCGGTTCGGCAAGTACGGCATGTCACGGGGATTGCCAATCCCCGAAGATCGGCCCACGCTGGCTCGGTGGCTGACCGACCATGGATACGCGACCGGACAGATCGGCAAGTGGGACATCGGCAGCAAGAAGCAAGGTCCGCTGGCGGTCGGCTTCACCGAAGTCCGCCGGAACCCGCCCCGCAAACGCTATTCGAAGGAAGAGCTCGATGCGGCCGAGCCGGCGGTGCGAAAGTTGGCGGAAAAGAATCGGGGGCTGTCGAAGTACTACTGCATCGACGAACAGGGTCAGCCGATGTGGCTCACCGACTACGACGGCGATTGCGCGGTCGAGTTTATTGAAAGGCATCGCCACCAGCCGTTCTTCCTGTACTGGTCGCCCGAAGCGGTGCACTCGCCGAGCGCCGAAGTGCCAGAGCGGCTGATGGCGCGGACGACGGCAAACGGAAAACGCAGCAAGCTGGCCGGAGCGATCGTGTCGGTCGATGACCAGGTGGGTAAGATCCTGGCGGCGCTCGAGCGGTTGAACCTGCGCCAACGGACGTTGGTGATCTTCTCCAGCGACAACGGAGCCAACCCGGGCGAAGGTGGATCGTCGGCGCCGTACACCGGTGGAAAAGGGGAGGGGACCCAGAAGGAAGGCTGGGTGCGCGTGCCGACCATCATGTCGATGCCGGGCCGAGTACCGGAGGGGGCCGTGTATGATGGCCTGGTCGCCAATTTCGACTTCTACGCCACGATCGCGCAGCTCGCAACGGGCCAAGTGCCGGCTCATTGCGACGGCGTCGATTTGCTGCCGCACTTTCGCGGCCAACGAACCAACCCCGCTCACGAGTACCTGTTCTGGCTGAACAACCAGCCCGATGACGCACCACGGCGGCACCTGGTAGCCGTCCGCTGGCAGGACTGGCGATTGTACCGCAAGCACGAGACCGATCCGTGGCAATTGTTCGATCTGGCCACCGATCCTCGCGAAGAACACAACATTGCGTCAGCGCACCCCGACATCGTTCGCCGCATGGCCGATCAGCATGCGGCTTGGAAGCAGACGCTCGCACCGCTGGCCGCTGTGCCGCCCCCTGGCCGGGAACAACCCCCCGTCCCCCCAGGGCACGGGTGGGCGACCGCTACGAGGCCAACGCACCAATCGCCATCGAAGTGATCGAATCGGCATTGCCGTATGTCGACGTATTGTCGTTTCAGGATTTTCGGCAGCCGGTCGAGCACTTGAAGCGGTGGTATGAGCGGACGGGCAAGCCAGTGTTGTTGGCCGACGCGGCACGGATCAAGTGGCAGACGGCTCCGGGAGAGTTTACGCCGAACGATGGCCAGTGGTACGCCGCAACCCTAAAGCAACTTTTCGATAATCCCGGTTGCGTCGGATTCCATTTGTGCGGCGCCTATCAGCGCAACGATGCGCGACGATACGGTTTGCTCGATGAACTCGAGCGCCCTGATCCAGTCAACGTGCCGCTGATTCAAGCCGCCAACCGGGACATCGCTCAGCGTCTGGTTCGCCGCTTCGAGACCGCAGCACCCTAGTCGCGTTCCGTGGTGTGGTCGGCGGGGCGACGTGGGCAACGACTCTCTCCGCTCTATTATCCCACGCTGCGCTGCGGTTCCATTAGAATGGTGGTTCGTCGCGACTATCAGGAACCAAGTGCAAGGCTGAGATCGATGAAAAGACGAAACCGAGGGGGGATAGGCTTGGGTTGGCTGGCGGGGCTGGTGATCGTGCTGGCGTGCGGTCAAGTGGCTGCCGAAGTGGTTCCAGTGCCGGATGAAATCGTGGCGGAGAAGATCGCTGGAGCGCGTCCGCGCAACGTGGTTTTCATCCTGTCGGATGATCATCGCTATGATTTGATGGGCTTTCTGGGCCATCCGCTAGCTCGCACGCCGCATATGGATGCGCTTGCGCGCCAGGGAGCCCATTTGAAAAATGCATTTGTGACCACGTCGCTGTGCTCGCCCAGCCGCGCGTCGATCCTCACCGGTCTGTACACTTTTCGCCATCGCGTGATCGACAACCAGCGACCGGTGCCGGAGGGGACAATCTTCTTTCCGCAGTACCTGCAAGCCGCCGGATACACCACTGCGTTTATCGGCAAGTGGCACATGGGGCATGTGTCGGACCAGCCGCGGCCGGGATTCGATTACTGGTTGAGCTTCAAAGGGCAAGGTGCCTACTACCCGCCGAACGACCAGTACACGCTGAACGAAAACGGGCGGCG
>RFIQ01000468.1 GCA_003695565.1 Planctomycetota bacterium
AATGGACCGGGGGCCGATGCTCGACCGGAAAAATGAGAGGCTGGCACAGTAGATATCTCCGCGTAATTCGATTGGTCAATACAGTCCCCATCGGCGACGGGGCGATCGCCGGGCGTGTCCCACCGCCAGTCAGCGAGGCGCAGGCCCGACTGCAACCGATTATAGCGCACCGCCCCATGGCCTGCACGCGCTGTCCCGTTCTCAACCCGGCATCGCTCTGCCCGCCTTGCTCTGGACTTGCGCCCACCGCGGGCGAATTCTCAGCGTCCGCGCCCAGACCCGACTCAGCGGCCACTTTCGAGCAGCCCTGCCGCGACAGCCACGACGTCTCCAGCCGCGCCGGTCCGCAGCAGGGGTGAGAGTGGAGGGAGATTATTGAGACCGCGTTGCTGAGCGGTGACCCGGTTTGGGATACAATGCACACGCACCTCTTCTTTGAACTCAATCTTTTTCAGCCTTCTTCAGCGATCTTTGCGGGATTATCGATGGAGCACTCGTCTGCGGACGCTTCGAAGCCACTGGAAGCGGAGGTAATCCACCTCGGCGGTGCGGTTGACGCGTTGAAGCTGGGAATCGCCGTACAGTGGGCGCCGCGCCGATGGCGAAAGGCGTTGCAAGACATGCAGCAACGGGTGCAACGCGGAGAAACATTGGACGCAGCCTATCGGGCGGCAGCGCGACGGATGCCCGCCGAGATGCAAAGTTTGTGGCAGGAGGCCTTTCAAACCAACGATCCGTGTGGCCTCGTGCAGTCCGCCTTGCAAGTTCGGATGCGGCAGGGCATCTATTGGCGGCAGTTGGTAGGAACCCTGGCCTATCCTCTGTCGCTGTTGTATGCCACCATTATCGTCGCAGTGGGATTCAATTATGCGTTGTCGGTGGGAGTCGATTTGAGCTGGGTCGCAGAATTGGGAGTCGACGGGTTCGATAGGATTCAAGCTGCTGCGGCGGACCAGTTGGCGGCGGTTCAAGCCGTCGGGGTGTTCGCGCTCTGGTTGCTGGTCATCGCTGCTGCCGTCCGCTGGTTGGGACCGCGGTGGGCGTGGTTGGCTGTGGCGGGGGGAGTGGCCTACGTCGGTGCACCCCTGCGGTACCTGGCCTTCAGCAGCTTGCTGCGACGCATCCTGGTGTTCATCCAGTCGGGCGCCGGTGAAGGCCAGGCGATCACGGCTGCTGCTCGCAGCCTTCGCGGTTCGGAACTGGAAATGGTTGGACGGGGATTGCAGGCACGCCTGACCCATGGTCTGTCGCTGGGAAATGCGCTGGCCGAGTCCCTGTTGGCCGACCGCATCACGCGGCCCATCCTGCGGACCTTGGACCACGCTCCGGGCGAGATGGGGCCGGCGATTGAGAGCGCGGCGGATTTGTTGGATCGCATGGGCGACATGCAGTGTCGCATGATCCGCCGTATATTGACTCCACTGGTCATCATTTCGGTTCCGGTGCTGTTGTTTTCCACCTTTGCAACCTACCTGAATCTCCTGCTGCGATTCCTGAATCTGCTTGTCGCTTGGACGTAGGCGTGTAGGCTGGCCGTCTCGCCGGCCTGCGGCGTTGGTCCCCAGAACGTTTCGTAAAAGAGTCACCGAGTTGTGTTTCCCTATACCTCCAACTGGGTCTTGTTAGCACCACTGGCCGTGGCGATCTACATCGCGATGCGCCTGGCCCAAGGCCGTTCCGACACCGGCAACCGCACGGCTGCGGTGGCGGCCATGGAAGGGGTGGTGGCCTCCGCGCTGGTGCTGGCCCTGGCGGCGGTTGGCGTGCGGGCCAGCGGGGTGATGATCGGCTGGATCGTGGTGGTGGGCGTTTGTCTGGTAATACTGTCCGCCAAACTGCGGCAACTCCGGCGACTGGTCTTGATGGAAAGCCTGCTGGGAATCGATGACGATGCAGCAAGAGGGCGAATTCTGCGCGATTTCGCTGAGGAGGCTGGGTGGCTTGGACGCGTCGCCCGACGCATCGCCAACGACTTGCGCAAAGGCACATCCCTGATCGATGCCATGGAGCGAAATCGCGTGGCCGTTGGATTGTACGGGCGTCTGCGACTCCGATTAATCGGATTGTATGGAAAGCAAGCGCCGGACCAATCCCCAGAGGTTGGCCAGCGCGTGGGTGAAGACAGCGAGTGGACGTTGGCGTCGGTCGGTGCCGAGGTGGAACGCATTACGGGGCGCCTGTCGATCCTGGTGCCGGTGGTGGGGTTCGTGTGGGTGATGCACGCCGTGTTCACACTGTTCGTGATGAATGTTTTCCTGCCGATCCTGAACCAGATGGGATTGGAGTCCAGAAAATACTTTGGATGGGTTGAATGGTATCCTCTGAAGGACATGACAACGCCATCTCAAGTGGCGGCCGCCGGGATCGCGCTGAGCCTGATCGGCGTCGTTCTCCTTGGTGCCGCGATATGGGTTTTTCCCGGGCTGTTGAAACTGCTGGGCGGAAGGTATCTGTTGTCGGGCTACCACCGATTGGCCTGCCTGTTGGTGCTCAGCGAAACCTTGCGATATGAACGGGACCTGGTCGCGGCGCTGAATCGCGTTCCGGAGATTACGCGTTTGCGATACCTGGGCGTCTACTTTCGCCGGGCTGCGGAATTGATCGATGGTGGGCACGATGTGGCCGACGCGCTGACGCGCGCCCGCGTGTTGAAGCCCGGCGAAGCCCAGTCGCTGCAGCAGTCGCAAAGCCCCGCCAGCATGGCCTGGGCCATCGGCCGCATCGCTCAGCGCAGGGCCGAGCGATTGGTCCAGCGTTTGAATGTCCTGGTGCAAATCGTTATCGTAGCGGCTACCGGCGCGTGTGCGGTGGTGGCTGGCCTGCTGGCGGTCGCAATCTTCCGTGCCTTGGCAGATTGGATTCACGTGTTGGCATGAGCAAACGTCAGAACCACGACATCCAGTTGGCTGCAGCGACCGGGCGTCACCACCGCGAACCCTGCCACGCGCGCCGGTGGCGCGCTGGCCGTTCGCACCGCCAACCTTTGCAGGGGGCAAGCCCCATCGTGCGACCAAACTCATTTACTGGCCGACGGACGTCAGCCGTGGTTCGAGGCGGGTACACGCTGTTGGAGGTACTCGCCTCGTTGACGCTGTTGAGCGTGGCGACTGTCCTGGTCGGTACAGCCGGTCCACGGTTGCGTTCCAACCTGGAACAGGAAGAACTGCACCGCCGCATCGGCTGGGCGCAAGGCAACCTCCAGCAGCAAGTGTTGGGATGGGACCCCGCTACGATTTCCGAGCAACGCATTGCAACCATAACGCCCGACAACGGCCTGGACCGCTTCATCGCCGACGCGCGGTGGAATGCCGAGGTGCAACGCATCGACCAACCGGTTCGCGCTCTACAAGTGACCGTGGCGCTGACTGGCCAGTACCGGGGACAATCCATCCGCAGCCGATCGTTCACCTTTTGGATCGAGTTGCCTGGCGACCGAGGAGAACCGTAGTATGCGAAAACCTGCAACGCTTCTCACTGCAGATCGGCATCGGCAGGGTTTTACGCTGATCGAGCTGTCGCTCACCATGATCCTCAGCAGCCTGTTGGTCGGGTTGTCGGTAACTCTGCTGTGGCGCGCCCACCAGGC
>RFIQ01000043.1 GCA_003695565.1 Planctomycetota bacterium
ACCGGCCATTCTGAGCAACTCATTGCCCAGTACGATTATCGAATTTCCACCCGCTTCTTACCTGTTAATCTTCTTCCGTTCTTCCTCCCTTTCTCTCCGCGCCCGCTGCGTTCTCTGCGGTTACCTTCCCTCCACTTGACCTCCACGGCATGGGCTGGGGTGAGGGCTTCTGCTCGATCGCCACGTCCCGGTAGGCGACTTCGAAGAAGCCGACGTCGCCCTTGTCGACGGCCTGTCGATCCATGAATTCGCGGGGGATTTGGAATTGCATCAGCTTGACGCGCCGCTTGCGGGCCTGCTCTGCGAAGTCATCCGCCGGAAAGGCCCGCGCCCCGTCGCAGTCGGTTACTCGATGATCCGCCGCATCAGGATACACTTCTCCACGTTGATATCCTGCCCCTGTTGATACCCTACAGGGATCGACCGGTCGATGACATAGAACGCGGTATGCCGCTGTGACCGGCCCTCGTCTTCCCGATACTCCTGTCCCAAATTGCCGCTGGGATCGACTTCGAAGAAGCCCACCGTGACCCGCATAGCGAACACGTTCGATCGCGTTGTCACCAGATTCGCCAACCGCGTGATCGGCAGGTACTCGGCAAAGGGATGCTTGACTGTGTAAGGGCTGGTGGGAGCAAACAACGGCCGATTGCCGGTGGGTGCCGATCGCAACAATGTGACTTGGGTTGGGTTGCTGCGAACTGCCGGGGGATCCAACGTCGAATTGCGCGTTGGAGGGACGAAGCCCACTTCCAGGGGTGATTTAAACACTCCCGCAAACCGAGTGGGGTAATCCGGGTGCAACGGTAGATTGGCCCCCGTGTTGCTCCCGTAGAACCCGGCTTGTCCCGTGGCATAGCCACGACGGCTGGTGATCAACGGATTCCAATACGGCAACGCCCCACCGGTCAATACGCTGCCGCGCTGCGCGGGGGTCAATGCGCCCCAGAGAACTCCCTGCCACACGGCTGGCTCGGCCAGGTCATTGATGTTCACGCGCCCCGGTTCGGTGAATCGCGAAATGCGGTTGTACGGCGGTCGCAGGGGGGCAAACAATTCCCGAACGCTGATATCGTTCAACGCGGTGCTGGTCGCCGATTTGACCACGACATTTGGCGGGACCCAGTCCTCGGCGTCCGTCCAAGGAGACGGAGTTTCCACCAGTTCAAACAGGGTGGCCGGAGATAATTGATTGCCGGCCCCCGAATCGATCGCCTGGAAGAAGTTGGGCAGATGCGTCATGTCGTTCACGTCTTGGGGCGAACCGTACAGATTCGCCGTGCCGGGTGGAGGGGGAGCCGAAAACTCCTGGAACAACTGCCCCGGTGCGGAGAGCGGAACCAGCATCAATTCCAACGGGTTGGCGAACGGACGGTCCGGCCAATACAGAGCGGCCGGCATATCGGCGGGCGCACCGATGTACCCATTGACCACCTGAGGCGTATCCTGCCCCAACATGCGGAACGGCGAGTTCAAATAGCCCAGCGTCACGAAGTGCTGCGTTGCGCCGGTGTCGGTCGTCGGTCGCTGCCGATCGGGCAAGGGAGGGTTCGTCAGGGACGTATCCATCGGCAACTGCCGGTCGAAGTAGGCACCCGTCACGGCCCCGGCCGGGGAAGAATATGCCCCGGTGTCGGTAACCGCATAAGACAGGAAGGTGCGCCCATTCTGCCCCGCGAAACCTCCATTGGTAACGTCCGTCATCGCCCCGGACTTTTGCCGCGTCGTGAATCGAACGGCACCGGTAGGCGTAACGCTGTCCTCGCCCGAAAAGACGGTCAAGTCGATCGGGATCCAGTCGACGGTGATGTAGGGATTGAAAACCGCATGCCACGGTCGCTCGGGATCAGCCAACCGCTGCAGGAATGCCGTGCACCAATCTTCCACCGTTCCCGGGGCCGGGACATCCGCCGTCGAATCGTAATTGGGCCACAGGTCTGCGATGGGGGATCGGTTGGCCCGATCGCGGCTATCGAACGGCTCGTCCGGCAAAAACGGCGTCGCCCCACCCCCACCAAAATCGTAAAACGCGTCTCCCCGCATCTGAGCGAATCCAGGAGCATTGTTGACCGGGTCGGGCATGTTGTCGGTGCTGTCCAGTTGCTCGGTCGGTGCCGGGTAGTACTGGTCGACATGCGGCGCCGACACGTTGACACCGATCAGGTCGATCAGGTTGGGCCGACCGCCACCCGGATTGGGATTCCACGTCATCGGCTCGATACCGGCAATCATGGTCAAACAGTCCCGCGTCGCGGCATTGCCCGCGGTATCGTTGCGGCGATTGTTCACCCGGTCATTGTTCCCGTCGAACAATGTGACCCAGTTGCGATAGGGGCCGGCATTGTTCCCCTGCGTATTGCTGGGTTGGTACGGAGCGAAGGCGTCCTCGAGCACGATCCGGTGGTGATTCGGCCGATGACTGGTCCCGCCGACATTCCGCGAGCCGAAGTAGGTGACTTGTCGTGGCCCGACAACCAGGTACTGGCCGCCGGCCAACACCATCGACCGCCCACTGCGGTTCTCAAAAACACGCCCTTGCACCTGAGTCGCCGTCAGCCCGGTCGGCAGATCCGGAATCGACTGGTCGTTGACTGTGATTTGTCCGGGACGAGTGAACAGGATTACCCGGTCGATGTCCAGCGGCGGTGGTGTTGTTGGATTGGTGAGATCCCAGACCAATCCGCTGGCCGGAAATCGCGAAAATTGATAGGTGGTGGCAATCCTCTCCGCCTGACGGCCAGGTTGCTGCAGCGCCAGCGGACTGGCGGGATTGTTTGGATGCGGCTCGGAAATCACAATGCGGAACACCGGAAACCGCACGCCGTTCTCGTTGGGAGGCGTGATCGCCCCGAGATTCAACCCCACGTTACCGCCGACGCTGGTATACAACGACGACGACACGCCGGGTACCGACACATCGTTGACGCCGGATGTCGTCCGCGTCGCCAACAACTCCAGAAATAAGGATCCCTCCGGCATGCGGTACTGATCGAAATCGTCGTCCGGATTGGTTGCGGAGGTGGTGCGCTTGCCCGTCGAATCGCGGTCGGTGTCCTTGACCCGCAAGTCGTGCGTGGCGAACGACTCGGCCAACACGACATCCACGTTCTCGTGGCCCCAGACCACTTCGCCCTTGGCCAGTTCGGGTTCCCAATACTGCCCCCCGCCCGTGCTGGTGAACGGATCTGGATCGTACGGAAACCGCGTCATGGCCGAGTCGGCATCGCGGAAGTCGATGACATTGACCGCCCACTGGGCGATCGCCCGTGCCCGCATATCCCCCGTCAATGGCCCGCCGCCTGGGCGATTCGACACATACAATTTCTTCGGCAGGATCAACATCGCCAGGCAATACAGATTGCGGGCCGCCAACTGTCGGCTCTGCTGACCGT
>RFIQ01000469.1 GCA_003695565.1 Planctomycetota bacterium
GTCGTACTCACCGACCATGTGCATGGCGATGGGCGACATGCTGTCGATCCACGAGCCCACGTATTTCTTTTTTTCGGCGTCGTACCCGAAGACCCCGTGGCCGGCGAACGGTTGCCCATTCAGTTCCACTTTGAAGTCGCTGACCACGAAATACGGCCCGACCATGCGGTTGATCTCCGTTCCCTCCGCCTCGATGGGATCGCCGGGGCCTTCCCACATCTTCATTTTCGCGATCCAGCGACCGACATCTTTCTTCAAAATGCGATACTCAGGACCTGGTTCGGGCGGTTGAGCCCAACAGGTACTTCCGGCCAGCCAGCCGACCAACAATGCCCAACCCGCAGTACGATAAATCATGACCGTGCTCCAAAACCAAACGCGTTCAAACAAAGATGGGCGTGTCACATGCCACGCCCCAGTAATCGTTGCGGGGCGCCAGCGGTCGACGGACCGGTGGCGCGGCGCTAACTTGCATCCTTTCCATCATCCAGCGAAATGCGAGCCCCAAGTTCCTTAAGGCGAGCAATCTGCTGCTGCACCTTTTCGCCATCGAGCGGATTTCCTTCCAAGTAGATTCTCCAGAACGGTGCAAAACGCCGATCGGTATCCTGTTCCGCCATCTCCACCAGCACGCTCAGATCGGCGATTTCGTTGTTGCGCAAATTGACGTACTTGAGTTCCGTCAACGGACGCAGGAATTCCAGATCGCTCAGTTTGCAGTGACTGAGGTCCAGGGAACTGAGCCACTTCAGTTGCGAGATGGGGGCAAAATCCTGGACGGGGTTGCCAGCCAGGTACAGCGTCCAAATCTTCGGCATGTGCTTGACTACGGAGATGTCCTCGATGCGGTTCTCCGACAAGTACAACGAGCGCATGTTGGTCATCTTGGCCAGCGGCGAAATGTCTTTGATCTTGTTCCGCGACAAATCCAGGTACTGCACGCGGTCCAGTTCTTTCAAGGGTTCTACCGATTCGATCTGGTTACCCGCCAGGTTGATCGACAGCAACAGTTTCAATCCAGCCATGGGAGCGAGGTCAACGATCTCGTTGTCCTCCAGATCGATCTCTTGCACTGCCAGGCAGTGCTCCAGACCAGCCAAGGACTTGATCCCCAGCCCCTTGCCATGCACTTGCGAGATGTTCTTGACATCCTCCTTGGTGATCGGTTCTTCGTTGTACCGCTTGGCAAAAACCTCCTTGCGTACGGCGGATTCGAGTGCCTTGTCCGGAAAGATCGATTCCTGGCAAAGGGCTCCAGTCACCAGGCTGAGATGGGCGATGGCGACCAACAATACCAGGCGATAGAGGCGTGTGCAGTTCATCGGGATCCTCGTTCTGTAGTGTCTAGGCGGGAATCTGGGAACCGGGCCGCCGGCAGGCGAAGGTTCCTGTTGGCGGGAATGCTCGTCGCCCCCGAGTTGGCACGAGCATCGTAGGAAGCAAAACCGTCACAATCGCCCTTATGGTAATCGGGGGTGGTCCCGTGCGATAGATGCGACCGGCCGGAGAGTCCGATGGATCGAAGTTGTGGATTCTTCACCCTGTAGGCCGCCCCCCGGTGGGTCCGGAAGGTACAATTGGCAGGGACATTGTGCGCCGGGGTGGCACGGAGGAGAGCCGAAGGGGGACGGAATGCCGGTGAGGACGGCAGATGGCGTTGTTCCGAGTCCATTACCTGTGCAGGATCTTTGGTGTGCGAATTCTGGTGACAGCATTCAAACCGTACGACCGCTGGCAGGACAATTCCAGTTGGCTGGCGCTGCGGGGGTGGTTGCGGAATTATGATGCGGTCGATGAGTTGGTGACGCGGCTGTACCCGGTGGAGCTGGATGGGCTGCAGGAGCGCTTGCACCAGGATCTGCAGTGCCAGCCGGATGCGGTGCTGCATTTAGGGCAGGCGCCGGGGAGTCCCCAGGTAGCGGTCGAGACGATCGCGGTGAATGCCGCCGGGTTGATGCGGGAAGCAGGTCAGGCACTGCGGCCCCTCGTGGCGACGGGGCCCGTGGCCTATCGAACGCAGTGCGATGTTGCCCGGATGGTAGACGAGATTCGCCGCAGCGGAGCTCCGGCAGTGGTCTCCTATCATGCGGGGACATTCCTTTGCAATGCATTGTATTACTTGAGCCACCATTTGATGGCTCACCGCGCTCCGCCCATGCCGATTGCATTCGTGCATCTGCCGCTGGCAACGGAACAGGTGCTGGCGTGTGAGGAGCCCGGGTTGGCCTCCCTGCCGACCGACACATTGGCTGGGGCAATCGGGGCGGCGGTGCGGGTGCTGCGAGAGAGTTCCACGGCGACCGCCAGTTCCCACGCTCTGAGTTGATTCACTGCCGGGGCTGCGGGCAGGTTAGAATGGAACGGCGATTTGGGCGGATCGAACGCCGGTGTCGATTGCATCAATGCTGAAGCGAGAGGAAGGAGGCGGACGCGTCATGCCGCGAACTGCATGGAATTCAGACTGGCAACGATTGCTGCTGCGCCGTTCGTTCTTGTCAGGAACGGCTGCGGGGTTGGGTGCGATTGCCGCCGCGTCGATGCTGACCAGCGAGGCGCGTGGTGGAGGTGTCACGGGTCTGAGTCCTGGCGTCACGGGACCTCATGCTCCGCCCCATTTTCCCCCACGGGTCCGCCGCGTCATCTTCTTGTACATGGCAGGTGGGCCGTCCCATCTGGAGACGTTCGATTACAAACCAGAGCTCGATCGGCTGGATGGACAATCCATGCCTGCCTCGTTTACGCAAGGCCAGCCAATCGCCCAGCTCCAGGGGCAAGCATTGCGGATCCAAGGACATTTGACTCGGTTTCGCCAATGCGGTGAAGCCGGCGCGTGGATCAGCGATTTTCTGCCGCACCATCGCCGCATCGTCGACCAGATCGCGATCATTCGTTCGATGGTAACCGAACAAATCAATCATGATCCGGCACATACCTTCATGAATACGGGAACAGCCATCAGTGGGCGACCTTCCATGGGGGCCTGGATCCAGTATGGATTGGGAAGCGAATCGGATGCGTTGCCGGGTTTCGTGGTTATGACCAGCGTCGGTGGACGCAATCCTCAGCCCATCGCGATGCGGCAGTGGTCGGCAGGGTTCTTACCCAGCCGGTTTCAGGGGGTGGAATTCAACAGCGCCGGCGAACCTGTGCACTACGTAGCCAATCCCCCGGGAGTGTCGCGCCCATTGCAATCCCGCGTGATCGAAACGGTCCGGCAATTGGAGGAGGAACGCAACGAAGTATGGCAGAATCCCGAAGTCGCGGCACGAATTTCTGCTTATGAACTGGCGTTCAAGATGCAAGTCTCCGTGCCCGAGTTGGTCGATATGAGCGATGAGCCCCAGTACGTGTGGGACATGTACGGTGCCCAGCCTGGTGACGGTTCCTTCGCATCCAACTGCGTGCTAGCCCGTCGGATGGCCGAGCGCGGAGTCCGGTTCATTCAGTTGTATCATCGCGGCTGGGATCACCACGGTGACCTGGTCAAGCATATGCACACGTGTTGCGGGTTGACGGATCGCCCAGTCGCCGCTCTCTTGCAGGACCTGCAATGGCGCGGCATGTTGGATGAGACGTTGGTGGTCTGGGGCGGTGAGTTCGGTCGAACTCCCATGTTCCAGGGCAAAGGTGGGCCGGGACGCGACCACCACATCAAAGGCTTCAGCATGTGGATGGCGGGTGGCGGAGTTCGCCGCGGCTGCGTCTACGGCGAAACCGATGAGCTGGGGTATCACGCCGTGGTCGATCCTGTCCATGTGCGAGATTTGCACGCGACGATCCTGCATCAACTGGGAATCGATCATCGACGGTTGAGCTTCCAGTACCAAGGGCTGGATATGCGTTTGACGGGCGTGGAACCGGCCCGCGTGATCGGCGGCATCTTGGCGTGAGCTGGGAA
>RFIQ01000470.1 GCA_003695565.1 Planctomycetota bacterium
GATGTCGAAATCATCGAACGCCACCATCGGTTCAAGGAAGATGCCCCCAGCGGCACCGCCCTGAAATTCGGCCAACTGATCGCCGACCAGATCGGCGCCAAACACCATGTGCACGGACGGCAGGGCATGGTCGGTCCGCGGCGACGCGATGAAATCGGCTACCATGCCGTGCGAACCGGCGACGATCCCGGACAGCACACCATCGTATTCGGCATGTTGGGCGAGACCGTTGAGCTGCGCGTGGCCGCCTCGAATCGCGATTGCTATGCTTCGGGGGCGTTGGCGGCGGCGGAGTTCCTGGTCGGTCGCCCGACGGGCATGTACAACATGTTCGACGTGTTGGGCCTGGCCTGAGCCTGGCCCACTCAGAACAACTCCAGTTGCCGCGGCTGGTTGGGCCGGCGAAACAGGCTGCAATTGAGCGGCGGTGGGCGGCGAGCCAATCGGTACCGAGCGGCGAAGACGCGAAACGTCTGGGCCAGGTGATCGGCCCACACACCGGTCCCACGCATGCGAGTACCGAAGTCGCTTTGGTTCATCTTGCCATCGCGGGCCGATGCCACGCGACCCAAGATGCGTTCCGCCTTGTCGGGAACGCAGCGCTCGACCCACTCCCGAAAAACCGGCTCGACCGTCAACGGCAACCGCAACAGGACGTACCCGGCATAGCTGGCTCCCTGCTCGGCCGCAGCAGCGAGCAACTGCGGGATTTCTTCGTCATTGAGCCCAGGAATCACCGGCGCCGTCATCACGATCACTTCCACGCCGGCGTCTGACAACTGCCGCATCGCGTTCAACCGCGCGGCGGGAGAGCTCGTGCGGGGTTCCAGCTTGCGCGACAGAGCCTGGTCGAGCGTCGTCAAGCTGATCCCCACCCGCACCAGGCGGTCTCGCGCCATTTCGGCCAACAAATCCAGATCGCGCAGAACCAAAGCGTTCTTGGTCACGATGCCCACTGGCTGGCGAAACTCGTGAGCCACCTGCAGCAGGCCACGGGTCAAACGCAGTTGCCGCTCGGCGGGCTGATAACAATCGGTTACACCCGACATCATGATGGGCTGGCACTTCCAACTGGGTTTCTGTAGGGCCGCCCGCAGCAGATCCGGCGCATTGGGTTTGACGATGATCTTCGTTTCGAAATCCAATCCCGCATTCAGTCCCAAGTACTCGTGCGTCGGCCTGGCGTAGCAGTACGCACAACCGTGCGCACAACCCCGGTAGGGATTCATGCTGTATTCGAAGGGTATATCGGGACTGTTGTTGCGAGACAGAATCGTCTGCGAATCGTCGATCAAGTATTCGGTCGGAATCCGACGAGGCTCCTCTGGCCCGGGGTCCTGCGGGTCGCCGGACCATTCCTCCTCCCACTGTGATTCCAATTGCAAACGCTCAAAGCGGTTGGCTGGACGCAAATGCGAACCTCGGCCAACGATCGGTTTGCCTGGATCGGATGCAGGGTTGGCCATGGTGATCACGGGAGGTGGAGGGACAAACGATAATTCGGCAACTGAGCCTGGGCCACGCGGCCGGACTCTGACAATTGTACCGCCCGCGGGCATCGGCCGAGTGGATTGGCTGCCAATGGGTACCGATGCCTGGGGGCGGACAAGCCTGGTCCGATTGGCGGCTACCTGCCGCGGGCGTCTCCCCAGGAGAATCCCCACCTACGATGCCGAGGCGGACGAACCGTCGAGCTCCACCAGCAAAGGATCCGTCATCCCATTTTCCGCAAACCCGCGTTGGCGGAGCAGGCAAGCATCACAGCGGCGACACGGACGCCCCTGGGGGTCGGGATCGTAACAACTGGTCGTCAATCCATAGTCGACTCCCAACTCCAGCCCGCGGGCGATGATCTGAGCCTTGGTCCAGTGAATCAACGGGGCATGGATGCGGATCGGCCGTCCCCCCTCCACCCCGATCTTGGTTGCCAGGTTCGCCAACCGCTCGAAAGCCTCGATGTATTCCGGGCGGCAGTCGGGATAGCCGCTGTAATCGAGTGCATTGACGCCGACGAACAAGTCCCGCGCCCCACGCGTCTCGGCAAAGGCCAAGGCCAGCGACAAGAACACGGTGTTGCGCGCGGGGACGTAGGTGATCGGGATCTCGGTACCGATCGCCTCGGCCGTATCGTGCTTGGGAACCTCCAGGTCATCGGTCAGCGCGGACCCGCCGAATTGGGCCAGGTCGATATCGACGATGGCGTGCTCGGCCACAGCATGCCGCTCGGCCAGGGCCGCGGCGCGCTGCAACTCGACCTGATGACGTTGGCCATAGCGAAAGCTGATGGCATGGACCCGATAACCTTCGGCCTGGGCAATGGCCAGGGCAGTGGCAGAGTCCAGTCCACCACTCAATAAAACGACGGCGGGCAAGGAACGATTCATGGGCTGTTGCCAATCGATGTTAATTGCAGGTACGTGCTGAGATTGAAATCGACCGCGGCAGGTACCGCCCGGGGACCGACCGAACGCCATCATTATGCCAGGGCTGAGAAGGCGCGTGGACCGGTCGCCAGATGGAACAGTTCAGGGCCACCGCCCCGGCAGCAGATCTGCCGAACGGCCATGTACGGCTGCTCCCCCAAGTGTCCACTCCAGCCCTACCATGCCGGCCGCCAACACAGTACGTCAGACACTCCCAGGGTGGCGTGGATGTTGCGGAAACAAGAAAACGGGCTGGTTGGCGTGTCAGTCCGGCGCCGACGCGGATTGGTGGGGCCAGTGGCCTGTCGCCGAGGTGGGGATGTTGGCCCGGTGCGCCCGGGGGAAGGTTCATTTTCTGTTCGGGCCGACGTGCTGCCATTGCACAGCAATACGTCAATTGCTTCGCGCGGCTCGCTTCCTGGCCCGAATTTCACGCTGCGGTTCGCTGGCGGAGGAGTCGGCGGGCGGAGAGCCAAACGCCGAAAGCGCCGGCCAGGGCCAGCAGGGCGATACCCCCGGTGACACCGGCCAGAATCGACCGTTGGCGGGCAATCTCCCGTAATCGCAGGAAGGGAGGGCGTTGCTTGGGGCCGATGCCGTAGGTCTGGTAATCCTCCCACACCATGCTCAGCGCATCGGGACCGTACTGGTCGAACAATTCGTTGCCCAATTGGATTTCGGTTTCCTCGGTATACGAGGTATCGATGCTCATCCGCTGCATCAGGAAACGCAGGCTCATCCCGCCGCAGATCAGGAACACGGCCACCGCGGTGGCCATGGTTGGCCCCCGCCAGGTCCGCCACACCGACTCGGTGACGGCCGCGGGCACGGCTTGCTCAGCCGCAGGCAAGGCCCGTAATTCCCGCAGGCTGGGAACTTCCAACTTCTTGCCGCAGGGGCAATCGATCTGCCTCCCCGCCTGGCTGGGGGAGACAATATGCTCGTAACCGCACTCGCACGTCAAGATTCGGTCCATGGTCAGCTCGCTGGGGTGAAGGCTTAGTTTCGTCCAATTGTGATTCGGTGGCTGGACCTGCCAAGTCGGCTAGTTAAAATTAAAGGTGCCGGTTGTTGGCCCGAAACAGACCAAGAACCGGTCCCACCGTGTGGCAGGAAACGCGCGGCTTGGTTGATGGGTGCTGGGCATATTCCGGAACGGTGTAGCATGCGATGATTTCGATTGCTGCACCATCGGATTGCGGGCGCAAGGCGGGGGACACGTTGAGCAAGCCAACGGCGACGACCGGTCAGTTCTCAATGACGGCGGGGTGATATTTCACTAACGGCTGCACGTTCCTTCCTGTTTGCTGCGGCGCGGGTAACGGGGTTTTCCGCGTTATTGCGGTTGGCAGCATTGCTGCGAACGCAATCGGTTCTGGGGTAAGCAATCCAGCGGCATTAGGCGACCGACCGGGGCATTCCGGTGAAGGTGTTGGCCTATCGCGTACCGTCGACCAAGGGTTTGCCGCATCAAGCCTGGGGTTTAATACGTCATTTCGGCTGGTCGGGATCGCGCCGCTTGCGTCAACTGTGGGTACTCTATAGATGGGGTGCCTTCAACAGGGCGCCGCGGGGCATGAGGGAACCAGCCCGAAATGCGTCGATCGGTCGTTCGCCCGCCTGCTGTGGATTGCTTGCTAAATGATTTCGCGAGCGGCCGTCGGCGATACAGATTGCCCAATAACAACCTTTTACCAATTGCCGCATCGTCGCCGAATGCCAGCTAATAGGTGGTAGAATTTTTTGTTCCACCTTTGGTTTGGCCGAGGCTCGTTTTCCGCGCTGCGTGCGGGAAGTGGTCGCGCTGCAGAGGTGGCGGTGTGGTTTGGTACGTGTACCCACCGACTGGTTTGGTTTGTGCGTAGTAACGACAAGTCAACTTGGTCCCATTGGCACAGTTAGGAGTTTTGCCTTGTTCGACGCACTGTTGGAAGAATTCGATGATGACAATACGCGGGCGCCAGAAGAAGAACTGGTCACTTTTGCCAAGTTGCCGATAGACGAGGACGACGACGCCGATGACACTTCTCTGCCGGTCGACGACGATGGCTTCGTGGCCGACGGCGAAGTCCAACTGGAAAGCGATGAAGCCCTGCTGGCTGCGGCCGAGGAGGAGGCCGAGACGTGGTCCGACGACCCGGTGCGCATGTATCTGACGCAGATGGGTGAAATCCCGCTGTTGACGCGGGACGAAGAGATCCGATTGGCCAAAGCCATCGAGGTTACGCGCCGGCGGTTTCGTACGAAGCTGCTGGAGTGCGATTACGTCATGCAGTATGCCTACAAGGTGCTTCGCCGCGTGTACAACGGGGAACTGCCGTTCGATCGCACGATCCAGGTGTCGGTAACCGATCGGCTGGAGAAGGAACAGATCCTGGGTCGACTGCCGCACAACCTGCGAACGCTCGAAGTCCTGCTCAAACGTAACGCACGCGATTACCGGATCGCCCTGAGCAAATCGCAGCCGATCGAAAAGCGCCGACAGGCGTGGGCCGCTCTGTCCCGCCGCCGCCGCAAGTGCGTGCGGTTGATCGAGGAACTGGGTTTGCGAACGCAGAAACTCGAGCCGCGCATCGTCGACTTGATGAAGTTCAGCCGCCGGATCGATGAATTGCGTACCGAAATCGATCGTCTGGAGGGCGACCGCGCATCGGCTGCCCAACGCGACGAATTGTTGCGCGAGTACCGGGAACTGCTGATCGCGACCCAGGAAACCCCCACCAGCCTGCGCAATCGCGTCCAGGTTGTCGCGGAGGTGTTCAGCCAGTACCAGCAGGCCAAGAAGCAACTGTCCGAAGGCAACCTGCGGCTGGTGGTGTCGATCGCCAAGAAATACCGCAACCGCGGCCTGAGCTTTCTGGACCTGATCCAGGAGGGCAATGCCGGTTTGATGCGGGCGGTCGATAAGTTCGAATACCGCCGCGGGTTCAAGTTCTGCACCTACGCCACCTGGTGGATTCGGCAGGCCATCACGCGGGCGGTTGCCGATCAAAGTCGTACCATTCGCATCCCCGTACACATGGTGGAAACGATGACTCGGGTCCGCAACGTGGCGCGACAGTTGCTGCAGGAATTGGGACGCGAGCCGACTTTGGAAGAAACCGCACGGCGGGCCAACACCACGATCGAAGAGGCCCGCCGCGTGCTGGCCATGAGCCGCTACCCGATTTCGCTCGATCGCCCCGTAGGGAACAGCGAGGACAGCCAGTTCGGCGATTTGCTCCCCGACGGGACGATGGAAAGCCCCGCGATCGGAGCCGGACAGGAGATGCTGCGCGAACGGATCAACCGCGTCCTCAAGACACTGAGCTACCGCGAGCGCGAGATCATCAAACTGCGTTACGGGCTGGGCGACGGTTACAGTTACACCTTGGAAGAGGTGGGGCACATTTTCAAGGTCACCCGCGAACGCATTCGCCAAATCGAAGCCAAAGCGGTTCGCAAGCTGCAACAACCCAGCCGCAGCCAGGACCTGGTCGGCTTCCTGGATTGATCCCGCACGAACCGTTCACCGGCGGAATTGCGGGTGCAAGTCGAACAGATGCAGACCTCAAATCGAGTCGCACTCGGTTTGAGGTCTTGCTTTTTGTCCAGAACACATCGATTCCCTGGACAAGCATCACAGCAACGCGTCACGCAACATGGATTCTCCCGCAAGGCAGAAACGCATGGTATCAGCCGGGCAATTGTTGCAACATGGGTGGCAGGTCCACCAGAAAAAACGCTATGCCGAGGCGGAGCAGTGCTACCGTCGGGCGCTGCACGAAGAGCAGCGCAATCCCAATGCCTGGGTGTATCTGGGAATGGTCCTCCACGATCAACGCCGCTATGCCGATGCCGTGGATGCGTACCGGCAGGCTTTGCAATTGATGCCGGATTTTCCCATCGCTCTGAATAACCTGGGCAATTCCCTGCGTTATCTCGGCGCGGTGGAAGAAGCCGATGCATGTTTCCAACGGGCCATCGACCTGCAGCCCGACTACCTGAATGCCTACAAGAACCGCGGAACCCTGCACGTTTGGACCGGCCGGCTCGACTTGGGTCTGCACTACTACCAACAGGCCTTGAAAGTCAATCCGCAGGAGGCCGAACTGCACCGCAACCTAGGGGTCATCTACCTGCTGCAAGGCGACTTCCAGCGCGGGTGGGAAGAGTACCGCTGGCGGTGGCGCGTCGGGGATCTGCACCGCCCGACCGATCGGATTCCCATCTGGCAAGGGCAACCACTGGATGGCTGCCGCATCCTGCTATCGGCCGAACAGGGATTGGGGGACACGTTGCACTTCGTCCGCTACGCGCAGATCCTGCGCGAGCGCGGAGCCATCCCGACCGTATACTGCCAATCGGCCCTGATGGCCCTGTTGCAACACTCCCCGGCGCTGGGCAACATCGTCCCCAACACTTTGGGCCTGGAAGGGAACTACGATTACCAGTGCTCCCTGATCGATGTCGCCGACATGCTGCACACCGACTTGAGCAACATCCCGGCACCGGAACGCTACTTGCACCCGGCGCCGAACCTGGTGCAATACTGGCGCAACCGCTTGCCCCAGCACCCCGACAAGATTCGGATAGGGATCGCCTGGCAGGGCAACCCCGATCACCAGGCGGACGCCTTTCGCAGCGCACCGCTGCAATGCTTCGAGAGGATCGCCGAAGTCGAAACAGTCGAGCTGGTCAGTTTGCAGCGCGGTTTCGGCACCGAACAACTTGCTCGATGGCAAGGCCGGGTTCCGATCATTCAACTCCCCCCCGAGGTCGACACCACCAGCGGTGCGTTCATGGATACTGCAGCGATCATGATGCAACTGGATCTGGTTATCACCACCGACACATCGATCGCTCATTTGGCTGGTGCACTGGGAGTGCCGACCTGGATCGCCTTGGGCTACATCCCCGACTGGCGATGGTTGCTCGACCGCTCGGATTCTCCCTGGTATCCAAGTGTTCGCTTGTTCCGCCAACCCGAACTCAATCGGTGGGACGTCGTGTTTGACGCCATGCGGGATGCATTGCGGGAGTACCGCCCACCGTTTTCTCAGAGGATGGCAAAATGACGGAGTGGGCCGACATCGCATTGCTGATCGTGCTGGTAACGCTCGCCCTGGGTGGTTGGGTCGCCAACTTGATTGGCCTCCCCGGAAACTGGTTCAACGTGGCGATGGCTGCCGCCAGTTACTTGCTCGTCCCCTCCGACTCCCGCGTGTATGTCGGATTGCCCATCGTGTTGCTGGCCGTTGCCTTTGCAGCGCTGGGCGAAGCGATCGAATTCCTGGCTGGGGCCGTGGGAGCCAAGCGGGCGGGGGGGACGCTGCGCAGCACCGTTCTGGCCATGGGTGGATCGATGGCTGGTGGCCTGGCTGGTCTGTTCGTCGGAGGGGCCCTGATCCCCATCCCCGGCCTGGGCAGCGTCCTCGGCGCGATCCTGCTCGGCGCGGCCGGTGCGTTCGTGGGAGCCATCGTCGGCGAACGCTGGGCGGGCAGGGACTGGAACGTCAGCGTCAGCGTCGGGTCTGCTGCCTTTTGGGGGCGTCTGTTCGGCACCGTGGGAAAGGTGGTTTGCGGCACCGGCGTCGCCATCGCCGTCATCGTCGGCGTGTGCATGGGGTAGCCGGCTCCGATGTTGGGCTCTTCCTCCTCGCTTCGCGGGAGGGGAAGCTTGGGGGTCGAAACAACGCGGTGCCCAAGTGTCCACGAACTGAACGCGCTATCGACAGGCCGCCGAGCGATCTGGCTGACCCGCGTGCCGATTCCACCATGATCGAACCCGCGCCGCGGCTCGGCACGTCGCGCCGCACTCCTCGACGGGGCGATGAAACTCCCCTGTCCAGGGTCTGCCCACCAGGCCGCGGACCGGCGGAGCAGGGCAGGGGGTTGCCGCCATGACTGGCCGCGCTACGATAGAGGTGCTCAACGCAGCAATCGCTTCTTCGAATTCAGGACGAATCAGCCCGGTTCGCACTCGACCCGCAAAACGCGGGTGAGACAGGAATCTGCATCAGGCGAACCGGCCGATCCGACAACGGAATCGGCACTCTGGGCAAGCAAGGAACGCGCGAGCACCCTATGGTGGGCGCGAAACGCATGCATGCACATGCGTCTTCAGCCCCAAGCGTTGTTTCAGTTAGATGGAAGCACAAGGAGGGGAGCGATGAGGATGGATCGAGCGTGCTTGTGCCTGGTGTTGATCTGCCGCCTCGCGGTCCATGCCGGTTCGAGCGTGGCCGAGGATGCGGTCACCTTCGATTTGCCAGCCATTGTTCCGGCGCAGGAGGTTGTTCTTTCCGAAGTTAGCCTGCCCATGCATCGCGGCAAACTTGTGCGACTGAGCCTGCCTGTTTCCACCGCTCTGGCCGCGGGATTCACCGGGAGAGTGACCGAGTATGTGGTAGAGATCGAGGCCCCGAACCGAACCATGCAGGTTGTCGATTTCTGGCCCCGCAACGAACTGGTGACCACGGTTGCCGGCAACGTCACGGTGGAAAAATCGGTGCAGAATGAACAATCGGTGGGAGTCAGCCTGCTGTCCACCCAGTCGCCTCAGGTAAAGAATGGTGTAAACGGGGAAGTGGCCGGCAAGGAGTCGGTCCTGACACGCTACGAGCAAAAGCCGCCGGTACATCAATTGACCTCCAGCGGAACGATTCAGCGCGCCAGTGGTGTCTTTTTCAAATTCCGCGCCGGCCCTGTCGGTTTGGCCGATGGCATGCGCGATGTGGCCATGCTGGTGGTGGTCCCGCAGCAGTGGCGGGCTGACCTGTTAGAAGTCCGCATGCGGGCGGTGGGAACGCGGCATCGCGCCTCTCATGAACTGCAGACCATCGGCGAGGCCCGCGCGTGGGTCAGCGTCTACCGGGAGGGAGACTGGGAGGCTGCCGCCGCCGCAGAGCATTTCGCACAGTCAGAACGCCATTTACGGTCGGTGGCGACAGCCCAACAGAAAAAAATCGAGCAACAGGCCCTGCCCACCGTATTCCATCGCATCGGAGCGGCCTTGGATGTTGTCCGGCCGCGCATTCCCTCGGACTTTATCGCCCAAGTCCTGTTCGGGCCTCCCTCCCAATACCTGGAGGGCTCTTTGCATCGATTGCCGGTCGAGGTACGGGTGGCGGTTCTCGATTTCTGGGACGCACGCAGTACCATGATCGAATTGGCCACATCCGGCCGGTTGCCCACCCAGGCTCAGCCCGTGGCGATCGATCGTCTCCCGCAGCGCGCGGCGTTTTAATTCCAATCGATGGCGATTGCCATCCGTGCATCGATGCAGCGCCGGGGCAACCATGGGCCCCGACAGACTCAGCCAGCAGAAACCAATTCGTCGATTTCGATCGTCTGGGCCATGCGTTGCAGTTTCTTCACCGCGCGTTGCTCCAACTGCCGCACGCGTTCTTTCGACACGCCGAGGATATCGGCCAACCGCTGGAATGTCTTGACC
>RFIQ01000471.1 GCA_003695565.1 Planctomycetota bacterium
CGAACGCCGGCTCGTCCTCGAACTGTGTATACGTATGATCAATCGGAATGTTGCGAAACTTCATCGCTGAGATGCCGCGTTTGCCGCTGATCTCGAAATCAAGAGCTTCGGCCATCTCGATCAGATCCTGCCGCCGTTGCAAAGCAGCCCGGATCACCGCGCCGTTGTAACCGCCGCACAAGCCACGGTTGCTGGTCAGCATCAGGATGGCTGCCGAACGTACGGTGGGGCGGTCGGCCAGCAGCGGATGGCTGGTTTCCAATCCCGCCGCAGCCAGGTCGCGGACGATCTGCGTAATGCGTTGCGTGTAGTCGTTGGCCGCTGCCGCCCGATCCATGGCTTTCTTGAATCGCGCCGTGGCGATCAGTTCCATGGTCCGCGTGATCTTGCGGATATTCCGGATCGACTTGCGCCGTTTGTCGAGAACTCGAATGTTTGCCATGTGGATCTCTTCAATTCAGGACAATGCAACGGGAGAGCACCCAGCGTCCCGCCCGGAAGCGGTCGCAAACCGCCCCGGCGAGCCCGTCCCGGATAAAAACCGTTAGCCGACCGGATGGGTTTTCTTGAACTCTTCGATTGCAGCCCGCAGCGATTTTTCGATGCTGTCGGTCAAATCCTTGACCGATGCCAACTCTTCCAACACTTCGCTCTTCTGATCCCTCATGAAGGCCAGTAGGCGCTGTTCGAAATCGGCGATCTGATCGACGTCGACGTCGTCCATGTATCCGCGCGTCGCAGCAAAAATGCTGACGACCTGCTCCTCGACCGGCATGGGGGCGTACTGCGGTTGCTTGAGCAATTCCACCATGCGATAGCCACGGTCCAGCCGTGCTTGGGTGGCCGGATCGAGCTCGGTTCCCAATTGAGCGAAGGCCTCCAGCTCACGGAAAGAAGCCAGGTCCAAACGCAGACCACCCGCCACTTTCTTCATAGCCTTGATCTGCGCCGCCCCGCCTACACGAGAGACCGAAATCCCAACGTTCATCGCCGGGCGTATCCCTTTGAAGAACAAGTCGGGTTGCAGGTAGATCTGACCATCGGTGATCGAAATCACGTTGGTTGGAATGTACGCCGACACTTCGCCCTCCTGCGTCTCGATAATCGGCAGGCTGGTCAACGACCCACCTCCCAGTTCATCGGAGAGCTTGGCCGATCGCTCCAACAATCGGCTGTGGCAGTAGAACACGTCGCCGGGAAAAGCCTCGCGGCCCGGCGGACGACGCATCAAGAGCGACAATTGTCGATAGGCGACCGCTTGTTTGCTCAAGTCATCGTATACCACCAAAGCATGCTGGCCGTTGAACATGAAGTGCTCGGCCATGGCGGTACCCGAATACGGCGCGATGTATTGCAAGGGAGCCGGAGAGCTCGCCCCGGAAACGATGACCGTGGTGTAGTCCATCGCGCCATGTTTGCGGAGTGCCTCGATGACCAGGGCCACCGACGAGTCCTTCTGACCGATGGCCACGTAGAAGCACTTTACGCCGGTATCCTTTTGATTCAGGATCGTGTCGATCGCCACTGCCGTCTTACCGGTCTTACGGTCACCAATGATCAATTCCCGTTGGCCACGACCGATAGGGGTCATGGCGTCGATAGCCTTGATCCCGGTCTGCAAAGGCTCATGAACGGGCTGCCGCTCGGCCACCCCGGTTGCAATGACTTCTACCGGACGATGCTCGGTGGCCTCGACCGGCCCGCGACCGTCCAGCGGGTTGCCCAATGGGTCCAGCACGCGGCCGATCACTCCATCGCCCACGGGCACGCTCAACAACCGCCCCAAGGCCTTGACTTCATCCCCTTCGTTGATCGTCAGATAATCGCCCAGAATGATGATCCCGACAGAGTTCTCCTCCAGGTTGAACGCCAACCCGATAACTCCGCTGGGGAACTGGACCATCTCGCCAGCCGCGACGCCGGACAAGCCGTAAGCGCGAGCGATTCCGTCGCTGACCTCCAGCACCGTCCCCACTTCGCGGACGTCCATCTGACTCTCGAACGTCTCGATTTCTTTTTGAATTACCGAGGCGATCTCGTCCGAGTTGAACTTCATGGCCAACCTCAAAAACTGTGCAAATTGTGAATAAATGAATTAACTGCGACCCCTCGCTCCGCCTGACGGGGAACCACTGGGACCGTCGACTTAAGGCGAAACCAGGGCGTCGATCTTATCGCGAATCGACCGCTGCACCGCTTCCCGCACGGCCGCATCCATTGCCCCCAGCACGCCTACGACACTGCCATCGATGACCTCGTCACCCACCCGCAGGACAATGCCACCCAGCAGGGATTCATCGACCCGCTCGTCGATAACGGCGTCTTTACCATACGCTTGACGGAACGCCTGTTGGATTTGGTCGCGCTGGGCGTCGGTCAACGGGTAAGGCGTCTGCACGGTAACCCGCACCCGCCCCAACTGCTCCTCGCGCAGCTCCGCAGCGACCGTCTGAATGGCCCGCACATAACCGACCCGCCGACGGCGACACAGTACCTTCAGGAAGTTGAGCAAGACGGGGGCGATGCGGCCGCCAAACACGCGGTCCACCATGGCCTCCTTCTGCTCGCTGGTCACCCGCGGACTGGCCAACAACTCTTCCAAGGCGGGATAGCGGTCCAGACACTCGTCGACGATCGCCTGCAACTCCTCCAGTACCCGGTCGACTTCCGCACCGCTAACGTCCAACAGGGCACGCGCGTACAACCTGCCGACCTGCCGGGCATCGCTATCCAGTGCAGTTGATTGTGCTGTCGAATCAGCCATAGGTTTCGGGCTCAACTCTTCCGCAGTACTTGGTAATCCCCGATCGCCGCGATTCCCGACAACCACGACGGCTGCCGGACGCCAGCGTTGGGCGGCTAGTTATTGCTGGGCAACTCCGCCAACAATTCTTGAATCAAAGCCTGGTGATCCTCGGGCTTGATCTCACGCTGCACGACCCGCCGAGCCAGCGCGAAAGCCAACTCGGAGGACTTGGCAACCAACTCGGACAATGCAATCCGCTTGGCAGAATCGATATCAGCCACCGCTCGATCGCGCAACCGCGCTGCCTCTTCTTGAGCTTCAGCAATCATTCGCTGGCCAACTGCCTCCGCGTCCTTGCGCGCTTCGGCCAGCATTTGCTGAACCTCCTGACCGGCTGCCGCCAGCTTGCTCTCATATTCGGCCAGCCGGGCTTCAGCGTCCGCAGCCGCCTTCTCCGCCCGTGCGATGTTATCGGCGATCCGGCGCTCCCGCTTCTCCAACCCCAGCATGATGGGCTTCCAAGCGGCCCCCCACAATCCAGCTAACAAGAGCAGGAACACGACCGCAGTGAACAGGGCCACGTCAGTCCGAAAATCAACCACTTCCCACGTCTGCGGCGACAAATTAGCGGCCGTCACATCATGCGGAATATGCACTTCCCCGTGGGCTTCGGCTGCATGCCCGGCATCGCCACCGTCGGCGTGATCATCACCCGCCTCGCCGGTCTGCAACTCCTCGGCGGCATGCTCGGCTTCCGCCTGCTGCATCGCCCCCCAGGACAAACCGGGCCCCGACAGGACCATCCAGACAGGCACCACCAACAGGAAACTCACCCTACATGCAACGCTCATCGCTATCCCGCACACTGAAGACGAACTGGGAAACGGAAAACCGGACGCGGAACCACAGCGGCGACGACCGAAGCCGTCGCACAGGCCCACCGACAACCTCAGCGGCTAATGATCGCCACGAAGAACGCCAGCCCTTCGATCAACGCCGCCGTAATGATCATGAAGATCTGGATCGTATTGGAGGCCTCCGGCTGCCGTGCAACCGACTCGACGGACGCCTTGCCAATCAACCCGATGCCGAGCCCGGCTCCTATCACAGCCAACCCGGCGGCCAAAACCTTGGGAATTCCTCCGCCATCCTGCGCCGCAGCAGGAGCAACCATCACCAAGAACAACCCTACCGTCCACAAAAACGTTCGAACAACTCGGTTCACTGAAATGTCTCCTCAAGTGACAAAAGGTAAAGCGGAATTCGAGTGCCAAATATCAGTGCCCATGCGCCGCGCTGCCGATAAACAACGCCGCCAGCAAGGTAAATACGTACGCCTGCAGAAAGGCCACAAACAGCTCCATAAAACTAAGCACCGTAGTTCCCAACAAAGATACTACGGCCAGAACCGACCACGAACCGGCCGGCATAGAAACCGCCTGCAATCCAAACGCCAGCCCCAAAATGCCCAACAGCACGAGGTGACCGGCAACCATATTGGCCAGCAATCGAATGGCCAAAATCGTGTGCTTGATAAACAACGAAAAGAACTCGATCAACCAAACCATCGGAACGATGAAAATACTCAGATAGATCGGCAACCCCAACTCGGGGCACAACCCCTTCAAGTAACCGATGACGCCGTGCTCTCGAACGCCGACCACCGTCCCCACCAAGAACACGATCAACGCCAACACGCCGGTGACGCCGAACGCCGCCGTGGGCGACCCCACCCAGGGCAACATCCCCATCAAATTGCAGCCCAAGATGAACAAGAACATGGTCCACATCAAGGGCATGAAGCGCGGCGAATCATGGGGATCCATGACCTTCTCGACAATGTCGGTGCGAATAAAGGCCACGAAACTCTCGAGCAAATTCGCCAGCTTGCCCCGCGGAGCCTGACCATCGCGAACCCGCACGGCCAACCACCGAAACAGGGCGACCAACAACACAGCCACCACCACCTCGATGACCATGTAGCGCGAGATCGCAAAACCCGACTCGGGCTCGTATGCATTCCGCAACGTCCCGAACGGCTGAGGAATGAACACCTTCCCCGACAAATGAAAATTAACAGCCTGCAACTTGGCCTGCGACCACTCGCCCCGCGGACTCTCCAGATACTCATCGAGCACCTGGCGGTCGTTCATGTTGCGACAGACTTTTCGCCACTCCTTCAGCAACTCGGGATTGGAATACAGCTCGTGCATCCATTCCAACTGGGGATCGGGATGCTCCGCCAGGAACGCCTGGGCAGGCTTCGTCGGCAAGGGCTTCTTGCCCTGGGCCTTCAAACTGGCCACCCAAGATTTGGCCCGCGCATCCAGCTCAGCCAACGCATCCTCGATGTACAAATCGAATGCCCGCCCATGGCGGTGCGGATCGGCGTGCTGCCATTCCTGCCAAGCCGCTTTGGCGTGTGCCAAAGCCTGACGCTCACCCAGAATGCGATTCAACTCGGCGACGAAACGATCCGCCTCCCAATCCTGGTAGTCATCGTCATTGCGAACAGCCCATTCGCCGACCCGATCAGCCAGCTCTTCGGCGGACTGGTAATTCGCCCTCCAAAAGCGCCGCGGGACATCGAAGTAGTAACTGTCCTTGATATGCAGAAGAGGTTCCGAAGCCATCTTGCCGCTTTTACTTCAGTGAGATGGTGGGACGACTGTGACTGCTGACAGAGCGTCAGATTAACCGAGCCGCCGGGAAGCACAAGCCGTGAACGAATAATTCAACGCGAGCGGCTAGGCCCCCGCCTCGTCCGCTTCGGACGTAGCGTTGCGGAGCCGCCGAATGAGGAGCCATGATTCTAATGGGAGAGCAACGAAATAACAGGCCATCAAGGCGACTAAAAAGCAATTTCTTTCCTGCCCTTCCCACCAGGCCGCTGCCCACACAG
>RFIQ01000472.1 GCA_003695565.1 Planctomycetota bacterium
CTTCGATGGAGATCCGACGGACCTCGACGACTTCGAATTCGGCTTCGACCTCCTCGCCGCGCAGCGCTTCGTTCGCGGCAGAATCGGAGATTTTCACCGGGATGGTGAACACATCTCCTTCTTTCTTCCCCACGATATGCTGGTCAAAATCGGGAATTTCAGCATCGCGGAACAGCAGGGAGGGGCGCACATGCACGGTTTCATCGAAAACCGCACCGATTTCCTTGCCGTCTCGCTTGAACGAGACATTCAGCGTGACGAGGTCTTCCAACTGCACCGGCCCTTCGACCGCTTCGCCCTCGAGCAACCGCGAGAGCGAACGCTTCAGCCGACCATCAACCAATTCGTCCGTCAGCTCGACAACCGGCCGGGTCAACTTGAGCCCTTCCCATTTGGGCGTTTCAAAATCAGGACGAACTTCGATTTCGAATTCGTACTTGAAGTCGCCCTCCTCCGGCAGATCAATGGCATCGAAATCGAAATCTGGCTCGCTGATCGCCGTAAAATAGCCCCCCTCAGTGATCTGTTCGAGGCTATCCATCACCAGTTCGCTCTTGACGCGCTCGTCCACCTGGTCCCGAAAACGAGATTCGACCAGTTTCCGAGGTGCCTTCCCTTGGCGAAACCCTGGCAGTTCGGCCTTAGGCACGATTTCATCGAATACCTTCCTGCGGTACCGCTCGACTTCGGCAGCCGGAATGGTCACGACGACGTGCCGTTCGCAAGCAGACTTCTCATCCACTTTCACATCGAGTTGCAGCTTTTGATCTGCTTCGGTTCCAGCTTCCAATTGGTCTGAGCCGGTATCCGTGGCCGTCATGGAAACACTCCAAGGGTGCAAGTGGAATCAAACCGTACAAAAGAACTCAGAATGGATGTATTCGCAGCCCTGGCCGCCAAAAACCTTCCGAGCATACAGGCCCGACGCAGAAGAATCCGAAACCTTCGGCAGAGCATACCGTCGCGCCGCAGATGTGAGCGGAGCCACCTTTTACGACGATTCCGGAGTCTTCCAACCCGAAACCGGCAAAGAGCGGGCGATGGGATTCGAACCCACGACAACAACGTTGGCAACGTTGTGCTCTACCAACTGAGCTACGCCCGCAATCCAAAAACATGCCGGTCGGGAATCTCACGATTTCCCGGAACCCGATGCTCATCGCTCGCCACAGCCCGTGCGTTCCACACGCAAATCAGGGCCCTGGCGTTTCATCGGTGATTCCAGTGCGGAAAATTATAGATTCGTGTCCCCTGGATGCAATAGCACCTGCCAACATGTTCGCATGATTGGCACCTCCCACCCATTTTACCCATCCACCCCGCACCGCGCCTCACCCCGAACCACGCGATTGGCGGGCCGGCTCTCGCCAGGGACGATCGTTGTTCCGCCCCGAGTGGATTTTGGGGCCGTGCAGCTTTCGGTATTTGACAGCACAAGGGGCACACGGGGTGCCCCGCTTTTGCCCCTTGACCTCTATTTGCGCCAAGCGGTACTGTCCAAGCACTTGCGAAAAGGAATCCGCCATCACGGCAGCGATGCAAGTTGGAGAGCACCTCGTTTTGGCAAGGAAGGCCCGATGCCAGATGGATTGTTTCGGTTCTATCGCCGCGCGTTGTTTCCCGGCGCTCTGTTCGCGCTGGTTGCAGGATGTTCGACACCGTGGCTTTTTCGCGGCGACGGTGAAGTGGAAGCCCCCGAGCAGCGACGCGAGGAAATCCGCGGGAAGCTCACCTCCGCCAACCGGCCAGTCGTGCTGGCCGAATTCTCTTCCCCGGCCATGCTGACGCTCGCCCGGCTGCAAAACGTAGGTTTGGTGACCCAATTGCATGGTACCGGCGGCGAGGTTGCCCCGGGGATCCTCCGCGACCGATTGCTGGCCATGATGCGGCGGAACGAAGTGGAAAAACCCAATGCGTTGCTCGATCACACCTCCACGGCGTTGGTGGCAGTGAAAGCTGCCGTGCCTCCCGCATCGCGCAAGGGAGACCGCATCGACGTCGTCATCACCGTCCCGGAGGCAGCCACCGCCACCGACCTGGCCGATGGCTGGCTGTTGGAAACCCCGCTGATGGAAATGCAATCCTTGGACGGCCAAATCCGAGAGTCATTCGAGTACATGCGGGCCGAGGGTCCCATCGTGACGGCGGCGCAGGTCACCGGTGAGGACAGCGAGAAAGCACACCGCACAGGGATCATCCTAGGCGGTGGGCGGTTGCGCGAATCCCGCGAATTGGGGATCATCCTCAGCTCCGAATACGCTGACGCCCTTACGATGGCAGCGGTCATTCCGGCGATCAACAAACGATTCACCTACTTCGATGGCCACACCTACAAAGGAGTCGCCACCCCCCGTGAAGACAGCTACATCGAAGTTGCGGTCCCTGAACGCTACCGGCTCGATCCCTACCACTTCATCAATACGGTCTTGCATGTCGGATTCAACGAATCCGAATCGGATCGCGCAAGCCGGATGGAAACCTTGGCCAAGCAAGTCCTGGACCCCATCACGGTCCGCAAGGCCTGTTGGCAACTGGAGGCCATCGGTGAGGAAGCGGTCGAGACGTTGGCACTCGCACTGGAATCGACCGATCCCGAAGTGCGGTTCTACGCAGCCCATTCGCTGGCCTACTTGAATGACCGGCGGGCGATCGAGCCGCTGGTTAATCTCTGCCGCAGCGAGCCGGCTTTTCGCGCGATGTGTCTGAACGGACTGGCGGTAATGGATCACTACGAAGCGGCCGACGCGCTGCAGGACCTGCTCCACGCGGCTGACGCCGAAGTGCGCTACGGTGCCCTGCGTGCGCTGCGGCTCGATGATGACCAGCACCCCGAGACCGAAGGGGAACAAGTGCACGGGGTGGGAGCCCTGTTGGAGATCCCCACCACCGGTCCGCCCCTGGTTGTGGCCAGTTTGAGCCGGGTTCCCGAGGTAGTCATCTTCGGTGAATCGCCCGCGATCTATGTGCCCGCATTTCACTATGTGAACCGCCGCATTCTGATGGCTCCCACCGACGATGGCCAATTGCGGATCAGCCATTTCGAGCCTGGGCAAGAGGACCGGATCGCGGAGTGCCCGCGCGACCTGCGCAGCGTGTTGCTGGCGATCGCGGAGGTAGGCGGCAAGTACGGGGACTGGATTCAGTTCTTGCGTGAAGCACACGCCGCAGGATATTTCGTCGAACCACTGGCTATCAATCCGGTCCCGACATCGGGACGCGTTTACCAACGTGGCAGGTCGATCGGTGTCCGCCCGGCAGGCTCTCCTTTCAATGGAGACTCCCGGCCTACGGTCAGCCCCACGCTGCTCGAAGCGGAAGAAATCCCCACTCCCCCTCGACTTCCATAATGCCATTGTCCTTGCGTATCGCCGTTTCTGACACGCCGCCCCAATGCGGCTGGTTCCACACCGTTGATGACCCCACACGCCTATGCTAATCGCGCTGGAATTGGCCGGTTTCAAGAGCTTCGCGGACAAGACGCGATTCGATTTTCCGGACGGAATCACGGTGATCGTGGGCCCCAATGGTTCGGGAAAGTCGAATGTCGTCGATGCCATCAAATGGGTGCTGGGTGCCCAGAGTGCGAAGAGCCTGCGCGGCAAGGAAATGCTGGATGTGATCTTCAAGGGCAGTGCGTCCAGCGGCCGCAAGCCGGCCAACAGCGCGGAAGCCACGCTGATTTTCGACAACTCCAAACGCCAATTACCCGTCGATGCCGAACAGGTCCAGGTAACGCGGCGGGTCTACCGCAGCGGCGAAGGCGAGTATTTGATCAACGGCCAGGCCTGCCGCTTGAAAGATATCAAGAACTTGTTTCGGGGCACCGGTGTGGGGGTCGACGCCTACAGTCTGATCGAACAGGGCAAGGTCGATCGGATGTTGCAGGCTTCTCCCAAAGACCGCCGGGTCATCTTCGAAGAGGCGGCGGGCATCAGCCGCTTCAATGCCAAGAAAGCCGAAGCAGCCCGCCGTCTGCAGCGCGTCGAGCAGAATTTGACCCGCCTGCGAGATATCGTCGACGAGGTGCACACGCGGTTGCGGACCTTGCAAACCCAAGCCAGCAAAGCACAGCGTTACCGCGAGATGACCGCTCGGCTGCAAGAGGTGCGGATGAGGTTGGGCCACACGGAATTGCAGGAACTGGAACATCGGCTGGCCACCGCACGGGACTCCGTCACGCAACTGAACGAACAACTGGAACGGCAACAACAGGCCGCCCGGGCCGCCACCGCCGAGGCTCGACAGGCCGAGCTGCACCTGCACAAAGTCGCCAGTGCCTGCCAATCGGTCGACAATCAGTTGCAGGAAGTCTTGCAACGGATCGCCGTAGCCCGCAATGAGCAGACCTCGCTGCATCGGACTCATGCCGACAACGCTGAACAGTGGCAACGCATGGCGCGGCGCCTGGCGACCCTGCGAGCGCGCCGAGCAGAATTGGTGCGTGAGGTCGAGCGAATCCGAGCCCAGAACCTGGCCGTCGAGCAAGCTTTCCAACAGGCGCTGGATCGCAAACAGGCGGCCGAGCACGCCGTGAGGGAGCTCCGCGAGAAGATCGCCGCCGCCCGCGAGCATTACGATTCGATGCGACGGCAACACGTCGACTTGCTGCGGGAACACAGCGAAGCCGGGGCGGAGATCTCCAAGAAGAAGAGCTTGCTGCGGGAATTGGACCAGACGATCGAGGAAACCGGCCTGCAACTGACGAACAATCGCCGCCAGTCGGAACAAGCGCGGGCGGCGGCCGATTCTGCGGCCCAACGCCTCAAGGAGATCCATCGGCAGAGCAACGAGGCGTCCGCGGAATTGGACGCCGCACGCCAGGATCTCGAAACGCACCGCCAGCAATTAACGACTCTGGGAGAACAAGCCGCAACGCTGAAGGAACGGTTGTCCGCCACCACCGAACGCTTGGAGATCCTGCAGGAGCTGGAGCGACACCTGGAAGGGGTCGACAGCGGCGCGCAGCGATTGCTGGAGATGGCCCACTCATCCGCGGACCCGGTGTTCCAATCGATTCGTGGCCTGGTGGCAGAACAATTCGATGCAGACGTGAACGTCGCTCCACTGGTCGACACGGCCCTGGGGCAGCGAGCTGGATCGCTGGTCCTGGCCGATGGAAGGCTGATCGATCGATTGCGGCGCTGCGACCTGGAAATACCGGGCCGGCTCACCCTGCTGCGGCTGGACAGCCTGCCAACCAAACGCTTCGGGGAGCGGATTCAGCTCGATGGCGTCCCTGGAGTCATCGGCCGCGCCGACCAACTCGTACGCTTTTCGCCGGACAACGAACCCTTGATTCGCTACCTGCTGGGGACGACCTGGCTGGTCGAATCGCTGGATGTGGCGCTGGAACTCGGACACTTCCGGGGAGCTGGCTTGCGGTTCGTCACCGCCGCTTGCGAGCTGCTGGAATCCGACGGTACCCTGACCCTCGGCGCCCTGCAGTCAGCCAGCGGCCTGGTATCGCGACGCAGCGAAATAAAAATCGCTCAGGTCGAAATCGAAGAACTGAAGGAGAAACTCCAACGCACGCACGGTGACATCGCTCGGCTGTCCAGCCGCGTCGAGACGCTCTCGCCGCGTACGGCCGAGCTCGAACGCGAGGCGAAACGGCTAGCGCAGGAACTGGCGCGGCAACAGGCCACGGCCCAAAACGCGGTGGCCAAACTGGATGCACTCGAAGTCGACGGGGACTTGCTGGAGGAAAAGCTGCGGCGGGCGCAACAACGCCACGACGCTTTGCAACCGGAAATCGAAGCGGCACAACAACGGTTCACGGCGCTGCAGTCGCAGATCGCCGCTATCGAGCAGAGCATCGCCGCCAATCAGTCCACCACCGAACGCGATGCCCGTGAACTGGAACAATTGACCGAACTGGAAACGACCGCCAAGATCGAACTGGCAAAGATGGAGCAGCAACGCCAGTCGGCGCTGGACACTCTGATCCAAGCGGAAAGCGCGCTGCGCGAGCGTCACCAGGCGGTCCAGGAAGGGGCGTCGGAACTGCATCGACTGAGCGACAAACGCCAAGCGATCGAAATGGATCTGCTCCGTCTGGAATCGGCGCTGGCCGACGATTTCTCCCAACGCGAACGCCTCGACGCCGAGCTCACCGAACTGGCCCTACAGGCAGAACAATTGCAATCGACGCGGGCCGCGACGGCTCGACAGGCCGATCGGCTGCAACGCAACGTGGACAAGTTGCAACAGCAAATAGATGCATCAGACAACGAAATCGAACGTTGCCGCGATTCGATCCGGGCCTTGCTATCGCGATACGCCGAAGATTACCGAATCGACGAAGCGCGGCTGCGCGCGGCCGAACCGGTGGAGGACGCGGCGGAACGCCAACAGTTGCATGCCGAAGCGACCCAATTGAGACACGACGTCGCGTCGGTGGGTGAAATCAACATGGCGGCCCTGGCGGAACTCGACGAATTGCAATCTCGTTACGACCACCTGCACGGCCAATACGAGGACCTGGTGGCCGCCAAAGAGTCGTTGCAACGCATCATTCATAAAATCAACCAGGACTCACGGCGAATGTTCTTGGAAACTCTGGAGATCATCCGCCAGAACTTTCAAAAACTGTATCGCAAGTCGTTTGGAGGCGGCAACGCGGACATCGTTCTGGAGGAAGGCGAAGACGTGCTGGAATGCGGCATCGACATCATCGCCACACCACCCGGAAAAACCGCGCTGTCGAACTCCTTGCTCAGCGGCGGCGAAAAAGCACTCACCGCAGTGGCATTGCTGCTGGCGATCTTCCAGTATCGCCCCAGCCCGTTTTGCGTCCTGGACGAAGTCGACGCGCCGTTCGACGAAGCCAACATCGGCCGATTTGTCAACGTCCTGCACGAGTTTCTGGACTGGACGAAATTCATCATCGTCACCCACTCCAAGAAAACCATGACCGCCGCCACCACCCTGTATGGCGTCACCATGCAAGAATCGGGGGTTAGCAAACAGGTGGCCGTACGGTTCGAGGACGTCAATGAGAAAGGGGAAATCGTGACCAACCCCCGACGGCAGGCCGCCTGACCCGCAACACGCGCTGCGGGCCAACCGCACCTGCGCTCCGCCCCGGCACTCCCCCCCCACGCTCCACGCGTTTCCGCTTACCGCGATCGCCCAGCGCTACGCATCGATTCCAGGCGGTCGGTCAACCGCTCGACGATCTCCGGATGCTCGGAGGCCACATCGTTCGCTTCCGCCGGATCGGCTTGCAGATCGAACAACTGGTACGGCTTGGCGAAGGGCTGGCCCTTGGGTTGCTCCCGCCCACCGGATCCGTTGCCGCAAATCAGCTTCCACCGCCCGTCACGAATGGCGAACATGCCGGCAACCGAATGGTGGATCACCGGTGCCCCACGTTCGGTCGATTCGCCTCGCAACAAGGGCAACCACGAGAAACTATCCTCGGCTTCGTCGGCGCGCAGATCGCCCCCCACGACGTCGGCCACCGTGGCGAAGAGATCGACCAGACAAACCGGTGTTGCGCACTGGGTGCCGGGTTTCACCACCGCTGGCCACCGCACGAACGTCGGTACGTGGTGGCCCCCCTCCCAGATGTCCGCCTTGGTCCCGCGCCAGGGCCCGTTGGCGCGATGATGCGTGGCCCGGTATCCCTGTATCGACGGATCGTCAACGTGGTCCTTCTTGTCGGGGTCATCGTAGCGGAACATGTACGACCCGTTGTCCGAACTGAACACGACCAACGTCTGATCGGCTTCGCCCGATTGATCGATAGCCTCCAACACGCGGCCGACCGTCCAATCAACTTGATGCACGAAATCACCGTACTCGTTCAAGCCCGTAATACCGCGAAACCGTTCGTGGGGCTGAGTGGGCTTGTGCGGTGCAGTGAATGGTAAATAAAGAAAGTATGGCTCGTCCGCTGCCGATGCCTGCTGGATAAACTGCACGGCCTCGTCGGCCAATCGGTCGAGGACCTGGTCGATCACAAAATCCTCAGCACGAGGTCCCGCTCGAACGAAATGCGGAAACTTGACCGCCGGCTGCTGAATCGTCGGCAAAGAGGCGAATCGATCGTTGCGGATGAAGACGTACGGCGGCATGTCCAGCGAAGCGCTGACGCCAAAATATCTGTCGAAACCGTGGTGAATGGGAGAATCTGCGATCACTCCCGAGAAGTCGACACCGGGATCACCATTCCATTGACTCTTGTCTCCCTCGGCCCGCATCGGCATGTCCATTCCCAAATGCCATTTGCCAACGGCAGCCGTCCGGTATCCGTGTGCCTTCAGGTAATCAGCCACAGTGCGCCGCCCGGGTTCGATCAGGGGCGGACTATATCCGCCCAGGACTCCACGCTTCAAGGATCCCCGCCAACAGTAACGACCGGTGAGCAACCCGTACCGTGTCGGCGTGCAGACGGCCGAAGGGGAATGCGCATCGGTCATCGTCGCCCCCGCGGCGGCCAGCGCATCCAGGTTCGGCGTGGGAATGCGGCTGGAGGGATTCAAGCAGTGGACGTCGCCAAATCCCATATCATCGGCCAGGATGATGACGATATTGGGCCGCTCGGCAGCCCACGTTGCCAGTGGCCCGACCAGACACAACCACCCCCACACGATCCACGATACACGACGCATCGAATTGACCTCATTGTTAAACGCGTTTCGTTTTCCGAGCCTGTTCGATTTCTTCCAACGAGTATAACTTACCCTTGCCAGCGCCTGGACACGCTTGACAAGTTTCTTCCCAGTCGCGGACCGTCTTGAGGTTCGAGGGCCAGAATGGCCAGGTCCGGCACTGCTTGGGCCGAGCCGCATAGACCATGCACCCCTTGGTTTCCGAATCCAGGAAGATACAGTCGCCATCGGGATACTCGACCAGGCTGTAACGTCCTCCCACCCGACGAACGAATCGTCGGCGAAACTCGTCCACCGCCAGGTTCATGTGCCGAGCCAGGTGTTCGATCTCCTGGGCGTCGACCCATACGTACCCCGGTTCGCCGCTGCAGCACGCACCGCACTGCGTGCACTCGAACCGCAACCCATCCCGATACCACCGTTCCGCCATGTTTTCTCCCGACTCTGAACATGCCCCCGACACCGGCTGACCGCCTCAACTCGCCCACCTCAAGCTTCCAGCACACTCCGCGCAAAGGTTGGTCCGGCAAGTGCTGGTCCGGCAGGGACTGCCGGGCGACTCTCGGGGGTTTAATTCGAATCAACTCCCAGGATACTCTGCAGAGCCTGCAGGGCCGCATCGACGTGTTGGACGGGCGTTGCCTCACAGGTACTCATCCGCAGCGTCCCTCCCGTCTCGGCTGATCCCAAGAATCCATGAATGTGCGCCGCGCAGTGGTATCCGGCCCGCGTTTCGATCCCAAAATTGACATCGAGAACGCTGGCCAAATCATGCACATCCCAGCCTTCGACCAGAATGCTGGCCACCGGCACATGCTGCTGCAACGTATCGTCCGTTTCCTGCCACCCCAACACGCGAACTCCGGGCAGTGACCGGAGCCCCTGGGCCAGCCGCTGGAAGGCAGGTCGCCAGTCTTGGACACCTCCCTGTTCCAACAGCGCTTCGGCCGCCACGGCCATCGACACGATCCCTGGCAGATTCAAATTGCCCACTTCCACCGACCAGGGCCAGGTCTCGGCCTGATCGACGGAATGGCTGGCCCGTCCCGTGCCTCCCCACATCATCGAACGGAAATCCGATTGCACCTCCGGCGCCACGTACAGAAATCCCGTCCCCACC